>JBAVUB010000170.1:0-3335 GCA_049696575.1 Acidobacteriaceae bacterium
GCCATCATTCATTGATTTTGCGGAGGATAGACGCATGGATTTTCGTCCGTTCAGCTGCTGGGCCCGAACCCTGCTGGCCGGCTGCGCAATCGCGATGCTGCCAGGGGCATCAGTGGCCCTGGGCCAATCGTCGTCTGCAGCACCCGCTGCAACGTCGGATCAGTTTACGTCCCGTATGGATGTCTTCACCGGGTATTCCTATATCGCCCCCCATGGAACGGTGGCCACACCGGAAGCAGGCGGGACGTTTACGGACCTCGATTACTCGTCGATCAATCTCGGCGCCATCGGTAGTTTCGCTTATTACCTGAATCGCTATGCGGGCGCGCAGATCGAGTACGCCAACCACCCGAACGGCATGAACGATGGAGCGCAGACGGTGCAGGGTGGAGTCATCTTCCGCTACCCGACCGAAGGCATGGCCGTATTTGTACACGCGCTGGGCGGAGCTGTTCGCCTGGGAGGACCCAACATTTCCGGGCCGGGTGCTCAGCCAAAGCACGGTTATACCTGGGGTCCGGCGCTAACCTTAGGAGTCGGCCTGGATTACGATCTGCCGTTTGGCGGACATCGCGTCGCATGGCGGATTTTCCAGGGTGACTACGAATATTGGCATGCGGATTTCGGCGAGGATCTGGCGATCGGTGGCCGCGCCAATGTGAACGCGGCTCGACTGAGCACCGGTTTAGTGTGGCACATCGGCAGCATCGCACCACCGCCGCCGGTGCAGTATGCATGCACGATCAGTCCGGCATCGGTGTTCCCCGGCGAGCAGGTCACGGTTACGGGGACGGCGACGAATCTGAATCCGAAGAAGACGCCGACGTATAGCTGGACCGGACAGGGCCTGAAAGTGGGCGGCACGAGTCCCACCTCCACGATTGATACCGGCAGCCTGCAGGCTGGCAGCTACACAGTGAGCGGACATGTGACCGAGGGCCCGAAGGTCGGGCAATCCGCGGACTGCACCGCGCAGTTTACGGTGAAGCAGTTCGAGCCGCCGACCATCAGCTGCACGGCGAATCCAACCACGGTGCAGCCGGGCGCGAGCTCCACGATTACCTGCAACGGGGTGAGCCCGCAGAGCCGTCCGCTGACCTACAGCTATTCGGCTTCGGCAGGTTCGATCAACGGAACCGGGAACACCGCGACGCTGTCGACAACGGGCGCGCCGTCGGGAACGATCACGGTGACGGGCACGGTACAGGACGACAAGGGACAGACGGCATCAGCGACGACCACGGTGAACGTGGAAGCGCCGCCGCCGCCGCCGGCCCCGAAGACGCAGACGCTTTGCTCGATCCAGTTCGATAAGGACAAGCGGCGCCCGGCGCGTGTGGATAACGAAGCCAAGGCCTGCCTGGATGATGTAGGGCTGAACGCTCAGCAGAAGGCGGATGCCTCTCTGGTGGTGGTCGGCAACTCGGCACCCGTACAGGCTCCGAAAGGCAGGCACCCGGCGAAGGCGCCGACTGCCGCGGATCTGGCGGCACAGCGCGCGGTGAACACCAAGGCCTACCTGGTGACGGAAAAGGGCATCGATGCCAGCCGTATCCAGGTGAGGACGGGGACCAACGGCCAGAACGAGGTGGAGAATTACCTGGTTCCGGCAGGCGCAACCTTCGACAACGACGTGCCCGGCACGACGCCAGTCGACGAGAACGCCGTGAAGGCCCAGCCCCGGACGGCTCCGGTGCACCACCATCACAAGGCGGCGGCGAAAAAGCCCGCAGCAGCTCACTAAACTGAGCGCGCCTGAACAGGACAGGGCTGGCCGGAAATCCGGCCGGCCCTGTTTTTTGTAACCACAGCAGGGGGATGCCGGAGCCTGGTTCGCCAGGACCGTTTCTGTTGCGAATTTGAGGCTCGGGTCGGCGAAGAAGGCTCAGATTTGCAGGAAAACCGCTAGCATGACGTAAGGCGGCTTTCGCAAATTGACGGATTTGCGGGATTCCCGCGTCCCAAAAATGGGAATGATGATTTCGATGCGTTTTCGGCTTTATCGGGCGGCGCTGGCCGCTCTGCTGGTGGGTATGTGCAGTTTGCCGGCTCGCGCCGCAAATTCACCCTGGTTTCCAACGGGTCCCGACGGAGGCGATGCGCGGCGGTTCGCCTCCAGCCCGCTCGATCCGGACCGGATTTACCTGGGGACGACGGACAGCTGGATCTACGTTTCCTCGGACGGGGGCTCGTCCTGGTCCAGGCTGGCGAAGCTGGGGACCCGGGACGACCTGGTGGTGGACAGCCTTGTGGTCGACCGGGCCGACCCGCACACGTTGTATGCCGGCGTGTGGGTGCTGGGTCACTCCGGTGGCGGAATTTACATCAGCCACGACCAGGGAAAGACGTGGAGCGAAGTTGCGGACATGAGCGGGCAGTCGGTGCGGGCGCTGGCCCAGGCCCCCGCGAACCCGCATTTGCTGATCGCGGGCACCTTAAGCGGTGTCTATCGCAGTACGGACAGGGGCCTGGACTGGAAGGAGATCAGCCCGGCCGGCGGCAGCGAGATTCACGAGGTGGAGTCGGTCGCCATCGACCCCTACGATCCGGAAATTATCTATGCGGGCACGTGGCATCTTCCGTGGAAGACCAACGATGGCGGAGCACACTGGAACAACATCCACGAAGGCGTGATCGACGATTCGGACGTCTTCTCGATGATTGTGGACCCCTCCCGGCCCAGCGTGATGTTTCTGAGCGCCTGCTCGGGAATCTACAAAACTGAGAATTTCGGCTACGAATTCCGGAAAGTGCAGGGGATCCCGTCGACGGCGCGCCGCACCCGCTCGCTGCGCATGGACCCGTCGGACCGCAATACGGTCTACGCAGGAACCACCGAGGGTTTGTACAAGACGCAGGATGGCGGCGAGAACTGGATGCGCACCACCGGACCCGACGTGATCGTCAACGATGTGTATGTCGATCCGCGCAATGCGAAGCACGTGCTGGTGGCGACGGATCGCAGCGGAGTGCTGGCGAGCGAAGACGGCGGAACTGGATTTCAGGAATCCAACACCGGGTTCTCGCAGCGCCAGGTTACGGCCCTGCTGGTCGATGCAAAGTCTCCGCAGACGATGTACGCCGGAGTCATCAACGACAAGAGCTACGGCGGGGTTTTCGTGAGCGACGATCTGGGCAGAACCTGGAAGCAGCAGAGCGACGGCCTGCATGGCGGCGACGTATTTGTTCTGGCCCAGAGCGATGACGGCACTTTGCTGGCCGGGAGCAGCGATGGAATTTTCCGCTGGAATGGAAGCGCCTGGGTTGCGGCCGACGCTCTGGCCACTGCGGCGGATCCGCCGGGCCCGCTGCCGGTCGCCGAGAAGCCGCATGGG
>JBAVUB010000171.1:0-12937 GCA_049696575.1 Acidobacteriaceae bacterium
TGCGGATCCCGTATCACGTGGGTGACATGAAGGCGACGGGGCCGGTGGAGAAGCTGGCGGATTTACCCGGCGGCGGGCGGCTGCGCGGGGGCGGGCACTGGACGCGGGATATTGCCTTCTCGCGGGACGGAAAGCGGATGTTTGTTTCGGTGGGGTCGCACTCGAACGACGACGATGCGGATACGCATCCGGAGGAGAAGGATCGGGCAGACGTGCTGGAGTTCACGCCTGAGGGGAAGTTCGTGAAGATCTACGCATACGGGATTCGCAACTGCGTGGGGGAGACGATCAATCCCATCACCGGCGAGCTGTGGTGCTCGACGAATGAGCGCGACATGCTGGGCGACAACCTGGTGCCGGACTACATCACGCACGTGCAGGAGGGTGGATTCTACGGGTGGCCGTGGTACTACATGAGCGCGAAGGGCGGGGTGCAGGATCCGCGGCAGGTGGGGAAGCATCCGGAGCTGGCGGGGAAGGTGATTACGCCGGACGTGCTGGTGAACCCGCATTTCGCGTCGCTGGAGATGCTGTTCTACGAGGGCTCGCAGTTTCCGGCGGAGTACAAGGGCGATGGATTCGCTGCCGAGCACGGGTCGTGGAATCGGGCCAATCGCGCGGGGTATGAAGTGATTCGCGTACCGATGAAGGACGGGCATGCCACCGGGGAGTATGAGGATTTCCTGACTGGATTTGTGCGGGCGGACGGGAAAGTGTGGGGACGGCCGGTGGGGGTCGCGGTGGGGAATGACGGGTCGCTGTTCGTGACTGATGACGGGTCTGGTTCAATCTGGCATGTGACCTATACGGGGAAGTGAGGGGGCGGGAAGTTCGGGGTAGTCTGGATCGGTGGAAGACCCGACGACACAGACGCTGCGCGCGGTTTGCAGTGTGATTTGCCGCGTGGTGCTGCTGGGGATTGCGCTGCCGGTGCTGCTGGCGGATTTCCCGAACTACATGCTGCCGTCGCGGATCACCCAGGATTGGTCGATGCTGGTGACGTGCGACGCGCTGGCATTGCTGGCTCCGCTGCTGCGGTGGAGAAAGATGGCGTTTCTGGCGGGAGTGCTGGCGCTGGGGCTGCACTACTACTTCCGAAAAATCGTGCCGACCTGGGACATGGCTTACATGGGTGTGGCGATTCTGTTCGTGCTGCTGCCGGGGAGCAACCGGGCCGCGGTGAAGCGGGGGCCGGGGACGCGGTCGAGTCCGGTGATGGGGAAGCGGTAGAGGCGGCGATCGTGCGACCGTGTCGAGACGCAGCGCGCCGATCTCAGTTAGTCTGGTTTCTGGTATGCATCGATTCCGCACTCCCCTTTTGGCCGCCGCTTTCCTGATTTCCTTGTCCGCTTTCGCGCAGCAGTCCACGCAGAGTTTGCCCGATTCGCCGAGCGCGCAGACGCAGACCGCTCCGCAGACGACCAGCGCGCCAGCGACGCAGGCGTTGCCGGACGCTCCGGGCGCGCAGGCGCACACCGGGCCGCAGCCGACCGGGCAAACAGTGCTGTTCGATACGAGCATGGGGCGCATGACGTGCAGGCTCTTCGACAAGCAGGCGCCGGAGGCGGTTGCGAATTTTGTAGGGTTGGCGCAGGGCACGAAGGAGTGGACCGATCCGGCGACGAAGCAGAAGGTGAGCGGGAAGCCTTACTACGACGGGACGACGTTTCATCGAGTGATTCCTGAGTTCATGATCCAGGGCGGCGATCCGCTGGGCACGGGCGAAGGCGATCCTGGGTACATGTTTAAGGATGAGTTCGACCCCGCGCTGAATTTCGATGTGCCGGGGCGGCTGGCGATGGCGAACTCTGGACCGGATACGAACGGGTCGCAGTTCTTCATCACGGAAGCGCCCGCGGATTATCTGGATCAGAAGTACACGATCTTCGGACAGTGCGACGATTCGAGTGTGCTGGTTGTGAAGTCGATCGCGCGCGTGAATCGCGACGGCAAAGACAAGCCGATTGATCCGGTGGTGCTGAAGAAGGTGACGATTATTCCCGCCGGACAGCCGGTTCCGGCGCAGCCGTCGGCGGCCGCATCGCCGCAACAACCGCAAAGCTAGTTTTCTAAATCCCACGCAGGAGTGTTTATGCCCCGTCAGCCAGGAACCTATGCCGTTTTCGCCACCAGTGAAGGCAAATTCATTTGCAGGCTATTTGAGAAGGAGGCCCCGAAAACTGTCGCCAACTTTGTAGAGCTGGCGGAGGGCAGTCGCGAATGGACGCATCCGGTGAGCCGGAACAAGAGCCACGAGAAACTTTATAACGGAACGGTTTTTCATCGGGTGATTCCGGACTTCATGATCCAGGGTGGCGATCCGGCCGGCACAGGGATGGGTGGACCGGGGTACAAGTTCGAGGACGAGACGAAGGGGTCGCCGCACCGGTTCGACAAGAAAGGCAAGCTGGCGATGGCGAATGCTGGGCCGAACACGAACGGCTCGCAGTTTTTTATCACGGTGGCTGCGACAGAATGGCTGACCGGGAAGCACACCATTTTTGGAGAAGTGGTGGAGGGCCAGGAGGTCGCGGACAAGATTTCGAAGGTGTCGACGCGCAGCGACAAGCCGGTGAAGCCGGTGGTGCTGGAGACTGTGGTCATCGAGCGGGTCTGAAGCCGGCTGAAATTTTCTGGCGAGACGGGGCGGTTCGCATTAATCTTGCGAGCATGTTCCGTTGGACAGTGCTGCTTTACCTGCTGCTGTGCGGGCCGGTCCATTTGGCCCGCGCGCAGAAATACGTTCCGAAGAAGGTCACCTTTTCCGGCAGCACGGCGAGCCAGGCCGAACTGCTGGCCGTTTCCGGGCTGAAGCCCGGCGATGCCCTGGGGCAGGCGGAGATCCAGGCGGCGGCGCAAAGGCTGATGGATACCGGCCTGTTCTCCGATGTGCGCTTCGCCTTCGATGGCGTCCAGTTGAATTATTCGCTGAAGCCGGTCACGAACATGGAGCCGGTCTCGTACGCGAACTTTCCATGGTGGGATAACGCGGCGCTGAACGCGGCTGTGGCGGCGAAGGTCCCGTTGTTTCAGGGATTGGCGCCGCCGGAAAGCGGCATGCAGCAGCAGGTGGTCACGGCGCTCACGGCTCTGCTTGCGGAAAAAGGGGTGACGGCCACGGTGAGCGCGGTCCCGGCAAAAGACGCGGCGATGAAGGACGCCGGAGTGGAGTTTCACGTCGATGCTCCGCCGGTCGAGATCGGAGTGGTGACTTTTTCCGGGGCCGGCAGCGCGTGGGCGGATCCGCTGGCAGCGATCGAGAAGGCGGCCATGGGCCAGGACTTCGATCCCGCGACCGAGGCTACGCTGGCGACGGCGCTCCGGGCCATCTACCACCGGCAGGGCTATCTGGATGTGGCGATGACGGGCTTTGCGC
Source organism: Acidobacteriaceae bacterium (assembly GCA_049696575.1). Lineage (GTDB taxonomy): Bacteria > Acidobacteriota > Terriglobia > Terriglobales > Acidobacteriaceae > Palsa-343. The sequence goes on from JBAVUB010000171.1 coordinate 3,377, forward strand.
ACGGCGAGCCGCGGTTGATCGATGGCAAGGTGATGGTTCCGGTGAGCGCCACGATTGTGGAAGGCGGGCAATACAGGGTAGCGGGACTGCATCTGACCGGGGACGTGCTGATGAAACCGGATGAGTTCACCAGGGCCGCGAAGCTTCATCCGGGCGACATCGCGAATGAGGATTTGCTGCGCGGGACGCTGGCGGCGATCGCGACTCCTTATAAGGCGCAGGGCTACCTGCGCGCGAAGATTGACGCCACGCCGACGATGGACGCGGCGAACCACACCGTCGATTACGCGATTGCGGTCGAGCCGGGACCGGTGTTTCACATGGGGGAGCTTTCGCTGGTGAATGTGAACGACCAGCAGAAGGCTCAGGTGCTGCAATACTGGCCGCTGCATGCGGGCGACGTTTACGACGCAGTGCTGGTTCCGCAATTCCTGACCAGATACAAGAATCAGCTGCACGCGCTTGACGGCTGGTCGGCGTCGTACAAGGCGTATGAGCATGAGGACTCGCACATCGTCGATCTGGTGGTGACGTTCCGGGCTGGGGGTCCGCTGAACTGAGCCGGCCCGGGTGGATCGGCGAGGCGGGCCTGACCAGAATTCGCCAACGGAGACAAAACCCCTGTCTGCCAGGAAGCAGACAGGGGTTTTGTGCTGCCGCGCGGCTGTGCGCGCTAGAAGAACAGTTTGGCGGAGACCTGCAGCTGGCGGGCTCCGTAAAGGTTGCTGCTGGTGGAGGTGGTGGCTCCGAAGGGCTGGGAGGGGTAGGGGTAGATGCAGGGGTTGGAATGGCCCGCACAGACGCCCGATCCCGCCGCCGCGTAGGAGAAGGCAGTGGTGTTCACCCCCAGGACGTTTTGGTGGTTCAGAAGGTTGAACGCCTCGCCGAGGATTTCCAGTTTGATGGTCTCGTGAATGGGAAAATCGCGAGTGATGCGCGCGTCGATGTTGCGCACGCCGGGACCCGCGAAGCCGTTGCGCGGAACCTGAGGAGCGCGGCCGCCGGTGGCTGAGTTGAAGAGGCTGAGTTCGGCGCCGGTGACGCCTCCGTCAGGAGCGCCGGAGGGATAGTTGGACATGGCGGCGGTGAGCGGGAAGCCGGTTTGTTCGGTGGCGGCTCCGGAGATCATCCAGCCATTGGCGATGTAGCGCAGGGGCGCGGAGGAGATGAAGTTGAGTTTGGGTGCATAGACGAGGCTGCCCACGAAGCGCTCGCGCATGTCGAGATCGGAGCGGCCGTATTCCGCCTTGAGGTTGGCCGGATCGACCGGAGTATCGGTGCCGTTAAAGGTGCCGTTGACACCGGAGACCTGTCCGCCGTCGGTGGCGTTGGCGAAGGTGTAGTTGGCCACCACTTCGAGCCCGTGAGAGAAGGGCTTTCTGAAGGTGAAGGCCATGGAGTTGTACCAGGAATTGACGACGCTGAAGCCGGTGAGAATGGCGGCGTCCTGGGTGGCTGCACGCGCGGTGTAGAACGGCTCGGTGATCGTTCTGCTGGTGACGCCGGTCGAGCTGGTGATGTCGTAAGTTTTCGTCGCGGTCGCCGGCGCGAGGTTGGTGTCGAAGAAAACGGGCAGACGCATGGCGCGATTGCCCACCCAGCCGAGCGAGACGGTCATCTGGCCGGGCAGCTGCTCTTCGACGGTCACATCGAAGGAGTGGGAATAAGGATTGGTGAAGTGGGGATCGAGGCCGCGGAAAGCAAGAGCGGCAAGGCTGGCGCCGGTATTGACAACCTGCGGCGTGGCGGCTCCGGCGAAAGGAGCCTTGAGCGGCGGCCCCGGCGGCTGGAAGAGAACGTTGGGAGCTTCGGGCGCAAATGACGTAGAGGGGAAGGCGTTGTATTGCTGCTGATAGACGCCGTTTTCCACACGCTCGGTGTAGTAGGTGCTGTTGGAGGTGAGGCCCCAGAAGAGGCCGTAGCCGCCGCGGACCACCGTGCTGGTGAGCGGCGCCCACGAAAAGCCCACACGGGGCTGGAACTCGTGGTGGTTGATGTTGATCTTGCCGGTGTAGTAGGTGGCGAGTGAGCTGGTGGTGTTGGGCTTGGGAGGTTGAGGAACCAGCTGAATGTCGTAACGGACGCCGAGATTGAGCGTGAGATTGCTGCGCAGCTTCCAGGTGTCCTGGGAAAAGCCGGCGAGGTCAGGATTCCAGAAGTCGTCTTTGCCCACGTGGGTGATGGGGTCGTTGACCTGGGTGAAGGAGGCGTAGTGTTTGCCGCCGTTCACCTGGTACATGTCCTGCACCCAGGCGGCGAAGGAATTGGCGGCGCTGCCGGCGGAGTAAGAGTAACCGCCGTCGCCCTGGAAGAGGTTGATGAGAACTTCGTGAATGAAGTTCAGATCGGCGCCGGAGCGCAGCGAGTGCTTGCCAAAGGTGGAGGAGAAAATGTCTTCGCCTTCGAGGCGATGTTCATCAGGGAAGGCGGGGCGGGGCAGGGCGCTGGTTTCGCCGTAACCGGAGAGGCCGGAGATGCTGACGGAGGGTCCGGGCGAGTTGGTGCCGTCGGTTTCAAGATCGCGGGACCACTGGAAGCGAGCTTCGTTGGCGAGGGTGGGGCTAATGGCGGTGCTCCACGTCGCGACCAGGAAGCGGCTGTGGAAGTCCGCGGTTCCGTTCGAAGTCACCGAGCCGTTGTTGGATTGTGTCGAGGTGTTATATCCGTTGGGCTCGTGGAAATTCTGCCAGTTGAACGAAGCGCTGACGTGGTTGGAGCTGTTGACCTGGTAGTCGAGCTTGGGGAAGAAGATATCCTGCTTGATATTGCGCGGATAGGAATTCTGCAGGCTGACGAGGTACTGGGCCGCCGCTGTGCATTGCGCGGCGGTGAGGGGTGAGGGGCAGGTGGTGGTGGAGTTGGCGTAGTTCAGCACCGTCGCGGAGGGAACCGACGAGGTGTAGAAAATGGGGTTTACCTTGCGAAAGCCGTCATAGGTGAAGAAGTAGAACAGCTTGTCTTTTTGGATGGGTCCGCCTGCGCTGCCGCCGAACTGCTGTTGCTGGTGGACGGGCTGGGTGAGCAGCAGCGGGTTGTGGTTCGTCAGTCCCTGCGTCTTGCTGAGAGGATCGAGCGCGTTGAGAGCGGGATAGCGAAGGAAGTAGAAGAGGTCGCCGTGCAGCGCGTTGGCGCCGGATTTAGTGACGGCATTGATCTGTCCGCCGGCGGCTCCGCCGAACTCCGCGCTGTAGCCGGAAACGGCTGACTGGAACTCCTGCACCGAATCCTGGCTGTAGACGTAGGGAGAGCCGATGGCGCGCCCGCGGGCTTCAGAGAAGAAGGCCTGATCGTTGTTGGCGCCATCGACCTGATTGCTGTTGTAGAGGCCGGAGACACCGCGGTAGGAGATCAGCCCGCTGTTACCGTCAGGGGCGACGTTGGGAGTGAGCAGGACGAAGTTATCCCAGCGGCGGCCGTTGACGGGAAGGTTGGAGATGATCTGCTCATCGAGGCTCTGCGAGACTTCGGTCTTCTCGGTATCCAGCAGCGGCTCTTCGCTGGTGACCAGCACCTGGGAGGAGACGCTGGCCGGCGGCAGGCTCGCGTCGACGGTGAGCGTCTGGCCTACGGTGAGGACCAGTCCGGCCTTCTCAATGGTGGCGAAGCCGTTTGCGGAAACACGAACCGTGTAATGGCCGGGCTGGAGAAAGGGCGCGACGTAAATGCCGTCGCCGTTACCGGGTTGGTGTGAGCAACGCCCGTATCTGTATCTGTGATGAGCACAGATGCGGTGTTGATCACGGCCCGGCTCTTGTCGGTGACGGTGCCGGTGATGGTGCCGGTGCCCGCGGACTGCGCCCAGGCCGGGGTCGCGGCCGAGCAGGCGAGGAGGAGCATCAGCAGGGAGAGCGGAGCGAAGCGGCGAACGGCGCGATGAAGGAACAAACGAGATACGAAGACACGAAGAGCGGCGTTTTCTCTGGTCATGATTGGATGGCCTCAAAGAAAAAGGTGAAATGCACCGACAACTTGTCTGAGAGTGGCGACAGTATAGCCTGTTTTTTCCCTGACGCATTGCCATTTTTGAGTTAAATGGGACCAGCGAACGCGGACCTGCCACGCGCGAAATGTGCAAGCGATTCCCACCGCATCGCGACTCGGGTAATCTTGCCAGCATGCACGCTCGTTTTTGCACGGTCCTGCTCGCGGTTGCTCTTCCCGGTGTCTTCGCCTGCGCGCAAACATATATGCCAACGAGTGTTACGTTTTCCGGGTCGAACCTGACCCAGGAGGAGCTGCTGGCGTTTACCAGGCTGCGCGCGGGCGAGCCGATCACGCGCGACCAGATGCAGGCGGCGACGGACAAGCTGACGGCGACGGGCTTGTTTACCGACGTGCGCTTCTCATTCGATGGCCAGACGCTGACCTTCGAACTGAAGCCGTCGCCTGGCGTAGTGCCGGTCGAGTACGACAACTTTCCGTGGTGGGACGATCGGGCGCTGAATGCCGCGGTGGCGGCGCAGGTTCCGTTGTTTCATGGAGCGCTCTATCCGGGCGGGTCGATGCGGGACCAGGTGAGAGCGGCGCTGACCGCGCTGCTGGCGATGAAGGGCGTGCAGGGTGTGGTTTCGACGGCGCCGGTCGGCGACGTGAATGGCGATCAGGTGGCGATCCTGTATCACATCGATTCGCCGCCGGTGGTGGTGGACTCATTCAGGGTTTATGACTACAGCGGCGTGTGGACGAAGCCGATCGAGGCCGTGGAGAGAGCTGCGGCCGGGGAAAAATTCGAAGCGTCGATGAAAGACAAGCTGGCCGACCAGGTGCGCGCCGTGTACGGCGCTCAGGGGTACGTCGCCATGACGATGACGCCTCCTGCATTTGGGCCGCCGCATGTGGCGGACGGCAAGGTTTTGGTGCCGGTGAGCGCCTCCATCACGTCGGAAGGCGGGCAGTATCGGGTAGCGGGGCTGCATCTCGTGGGCGACGTGTTGATGAGCCAGGAGCAATTTGCCAAGGGCGCGAAGCTGCATGCGGGCGACGTGGCGAATCTGGATGTTTTGAAGCAGATGAGGGAAATGATTGCGGCGACCTACCGGACGCACGGCTACATCGACGCAAAAGTCGATACCGCGCCGGTGCTGGATCGCGGCGCGCACACGGTGGATTACACGATTACGGTCGAGCCGGGGCCGGCATATCACATGGGCAAGCTGACGGTGGCAAATCTAAACGAGCAGCAGAAGGCCGAGGTGATGCCGTACTGGCAAATGCGCGAGGGCGACGCGTTCAATGCCGACCTGATCCCGAAATTCATGGCGGACTATCACAAGTTGCGCGCCGAACAGCTGCAATCGATCCGCGGCTGGAGTTTCGATGCGAAATGGAGCGGGAACAAGGACACACACAGCGTGGATGTGGTGCTGACGTTCACGCCGCCGGCGCAGTAGCGGCTCATCGCGGGCGTCGCGTGGGATGCTTACTCTCTTTCCAGGAATTTGTGTGTTGAGTGTCACAAAATCGGGTGACCTTCGTCACCGATTCGCCCTGGGACGCAGCGTAGGGTCAGGTCAAGCCCAACAGCGGAAAGAGAGGGCGATCGGCCATGCCGGCTTCCAGAGGTCACACCATCGACAAAGAGGGGAAGACCACGTACCTGCATGCCGCGAAGGAATTCCCGTTCAGGACCATAGTCGCGGCCATCGATTTCTCTGAGGAATCGTCTGCCGCCTTGCGCTGCGCGCAGGAACTGGCGCGGCTGCGGCACGCGATGCTGTTGCTGGTGCACGTCATCGATCCGGTGGGGTATGCGTTTCCCGGGGGCGCGCCGCCGGCGGTGGATCACGACAAAGCTGCGCGGGAGGAGTTGGCCAAAATCGAGACGGAAGTGCGGAAGCAGGGAATCCCGGTGCATTCGCGCGTGGAAACCGGAATCGTGTGCGAACGCATTCTATTGTCGCTGCGGGACCACAAAGCGGCGCTGCTGGTGCTGGGCACCAAGGCGATCACGGGAGCGGGGCGCGCGGCCCTGGGCCTGGTGACGCGGCAGCTGCTGGCGCACTCACCGTGCCCAATCCTGACCGTGCCGCCGGATACTGCGAAGACGCGGCGGAATTTCGGCCAATGGAACAACGTGCTGGCAGCGACGGATTTTTCGGCGGCTTCGCTGAGCGCGCTGCACTATGCGCAGCGGGTGGCGGGCGGGCACCTGATCGTGATGCACTCGGCGCGGTGCGGGCGGCATCAGGAGTGCCCGAACTGCCTGGAGCGGCTGCGTTTTCTGGCTCCGTTCGACGAGGCGCACGGACTGCCTGTGGATCATACGGTTACGGGCGGCGATCCGGTGACCATGATCCTGCGCACTGCGAAGGCGCTGCGGCCGGATCTGATCGTGCTGGGCGCGCCCTCGCCGGCGCACCAGGAGCACGATCTGGACCACAGCACGGTGGTGCGGGTGATTGCGGGCGTCTCGATCCCGGTCCTGATTGTTCCGGAAAGCCGGGAGCGGTACGCGGACGAGCTGATTGAAGAAGTGGCGACGGCGTGAAGGGCAGCGTATAGCGGATAGCGTTCAGCGGATAGCAGACCACGGCCGAACCTTCCACGGATTGCTAACTGCACGGATTGCTAACTGATAGTTTTGCCGGGGTCGGTGTGGATGACGGTGACGCCGGATCCGGCCAGTTCTTTCTCGAGGGCCGCGGGCGTCCCGACCAGCGGCGGAAATGTTCCAAAGTGAATGGGCAGGACAATCTTTGCGCCGAGGAATTTTGCTGCGACTGCGGCGGCTTTCGGTCCCATGGTGTAGTGGTCGCCGATGGGCAGCATCGCCAGGTCGGGGTGGTACAGGTCGCGGATCAGCTGCATGTCGGAGAAGACGGTCGTGTCGCCGGCGTGGTAGAGGACGGGACCGTTGTCGATAGCTATGACGAATCCCGTGGGTTCGCCGCCATAGATGGACCGGTCGCCGTCCTGAATGCTCGAGGAATGGCGCGCTTCGGTGAGGGTCAGCGTCACGTCGGCGTACTTGTGCGAGCCGCCGATGTTCATGCCGATACCCTGTTCGTTTTTCACCCCTTTGGAGTGCAGCCAGTCGATCAGTTCCACCATGCCGATGGCGACGGGGCCGTGTTTTTTCGCGATGGGAACCGCGTCGGCGATGTGATCCATGTGGCCGTGGGTGATGAGGAGGAGATCGATCTTGTCGGGAAGCTTGTAGCCTTTGGGGTATTTCGGATTGTGCTCGATGAAGGGGTCGATGAGGATGGTGGTTTTCATCGGCGTAACGATGAGGACGGTGGCATGTCCGAGCCAGGTGATGGATGTGCCTTTGAGATCGGCCATAGAGTCAATTCCTCCGGAATTATGGTCGCACTTTCCCCGGCGGAAATGCAGCGCTCACGGCGCAGGAGCTAATGCGTCCGGGCGTGCACGAGGGCGGGCGGCAGGTTGCCGGCCCAGGCATGGATCGCGTCCCAGTCGCGCGCGTCGCTGGCGGGCAGGTTGCGCAGGACGGGGAGGAAACGGTAGGGGAAGCGCAGCTTTTGCGGGTCGAATCGGCCCCCGATGACCTGCTGAGCGACAGGAGAAAACCAGGGATACTTCGCGAGTTCCTTCTCTAACTGCTTGCGCGCCTCGACAAATTCTTTTTCCTCCGCGTGAAAGGGGCCGAGGGCGAAGAGCGCGACGGGCCGCCGGATCAGTTCCTCCCGATGCGATTCCAGGAAGCTGCGCGCATGTTTGTGGATGCGGAACATGTAAAGAGGAAATCCCATCACCACGGCCTGGTAACGGTCGAGGATGCCTACCTCGCTCATGGGCATGGCGGTGACCGCGAAGTGTTGCTTGAGGAGATCGTCGGCGATGGCGTGGGCGACTTCCTCGGTGGATCCGTAAAGAGTAGCCCAAGTGACGAGCACAGTGGTGGACATGCGGCGCCTCCGCGAACGGCGGCGAGGCGGCAGCGTGAGAATTTCCCCGGCGTCGTCCGACGGCGGCAGGGTTACACGGAAGGGTGGGGCTGTCAGTGAGCCGGGTCACAACGGGTCGGGAGGGCGGCGTGTCCGACGGCGTCGAACGGCTCGGGACAAGCAAATCAGGGGCTGCGTCATTTTGGCCCGGAAAAGGGGCAAATCGGCGCCGGCTTGACGGGCTCCGATGGGTTGGGATAATTTTGTTGGTATGGGCGAAGAAAAAGCGAATATGGAGAAGGCGGGCAGCTTGTTCCCCATCCTGGGGCAGGGACCCAGCGGGATTGCGCGACTAGCGGCGGAGGGGGAAGAGGCCGGCGGCCGGCATCTGATCCAGTTTCGAACCATGGAGCCGCGTTCGCTGCTGAACCGGGTGGTGTCAAAGCGGGGGATTTATTTCGACTGGAGCATCAATCCGTATCGCGGATGCGAGTTCGGGTGCCGCTACTGCTACGCGCGCTACACGCATGAGTTCATGGACAAGCGGGATCCGGAGCAGTTTGAGCGGGAGATTTACATCAAGCAGCACGCGGCGTGGCTGCTGCGCCAGGAACTGCGGGAAGTGCGGCCGGGCGAGCAGATTGCACTGGGAACGGCGACCGATCCGTACCAGCCGATTGAACGGAACGCGCAGGTGACGCGCAGTTTGCTGGAGGTATTCGCGGAGCGGCAGGGATTGCGGCTGGGGATCGTGACAAAGTCGACGCTGATCGAGCGGGACATCGATTTGCTGGTGCAGATCGGGAGACAAAACCGGCTGACGCTGCACCTGACCATCACGACACCGGATGCGAAGCTGGCGCGGATTCTGGAGCCGCGGGCACCGCGGCCGGATTTGCGGTTTCGGACCGTGGAGAGGCTGCGGGAGGCCGGGCTGCGGGTGGGAATTCTGTGCTCGCCGCTGATGCCGGGCATCACCGATACGCCCAGGGCGCTGGAAGGGATGGCGCGGCGGGCAAAGAAGGCGGGGGCGAGCTTTTTTTCAGCGCAGCCGTTGTTTCTGAAGCCGTGCTCGAAGCCGGTGTTTCTGCGGTTCGTCCAGGAGAATTTTCCGGAGCTGGAGAAGGCCTACGCGGCGCGCTACGGAGACCGAGCCTTCGTTTCGAAGGCGTATCAGGAGCGGGTTGCGGCGCTGGTGCGGGCGGTGATTCGCAAGCACGGGCTGGAACCCCGGTACAACGAAGGGCCGGAGCGGGAGGGCAAGCCGGTATGGCCGGTGCAGGCGGAGCTGTGGCCGGGGGCGGGCAAACAGGCGCGGACGGCGTAATTCTGCGGCAATCCTGTTGCGGGGAGGCGTGGCGTTGCGTATATTGCGGACAAAGCGGAAGAGCAACGGAAAAGAGGAGAATCTACGCATGGCGTCGGTCGAAGCAACAGCGGTTATCGGGAAGTCGGTTCAGATCCGGGGAGAAGTGAAAGGCAACGAGGACCTGATCGTCGAGGGTCTGCTCGAGGGAACCATCACGCTGAGTGAGCACAAGCTGACGGTCGGTGCGAATGCGCGCGTGACCGCCAACGTGACGGCGCGCGATGTGGTGGTGCAGGGAACGCTGCAAGGGGATATTCACGCAGCGGGACGCGTGGAACTGCGGACCGGCTGCCACATGAACGGCGACATTCGGGCGGCGCGCTTGTCAGTAGAAGACAATGC
>JBAVUB010000172.1:0-2329 GCA_049696575.1 Acidobacteriaceae bacterium
CATTGGCTGGCCGGAGAATTGGGAGACGACGATGTCACTGTGCATAACGACATACTGAGTATACACAGTCCTTGAAGGAGGTCAAGGGAAATCGTGAGGCGCTGACCTGAGCGTTCTCAGGGATCGACGGTGATGACGACCTTCCCGCGGGCGTGGCCTTCTTCCAGATAGCGGATCGCGTCGGGGACGTTGGCGAGCGGGTAGGTGCGGTCGATGACCGGCGTTACTTTTCCGGACTGCATCAGCTCCGAAATGATGGCGAGGTCCGACTGCTTCGTTTTGGCCAGGAAGCCGCGAATCTTCTGGCTGATGAAGGGCGCGATCGCGAGTTTGGCAAACATCCCGGCAAGCGGGACGAAACCCCACGCGTCGGTCCGACCGCCGACGCCGACGCAGATTCCTTTCGGAACCAGGGCCCGCCGGCACGCGGACCAGGAATGATTGCCGATGCAGTCCAGCAGCAAATCGTAACGCCGCCCCATGGAGGTGAAATCCTGTTGCGTGTAATCGATCACGCAATCGGCGCCGAGGGAGCGGACCAACTCGACATTTCTGGTGCTGCAAACGCCGGTGACTTCCGCGCCGAAGGATTTGGCGATCTGTACGGCGAAGGTGCCGACCCCGCCCGCGGCGCCATTGATGAGGACCTTCTGGCCTGGCTGGATGCGCCCCTGGTCGCGCAGCGCCTGCAGGGCGGAGAGTCCCGCGATAGCGACCGATGCTCCCTGTTCAACCGTGACGCTCGATGGTCTGGCCACCAGCTTCGATTCCGGAGTACACGCATATTCGGCGAAGGCACTCCGGCACCCGCCGAACACCTCGTCGCCCGGCTTGAACTGCGTGACGTTTCTTCCCGCCTCTTCCACCTCGCCGGCCACGTCGACGCCGAGTTGCGGGAGCCTCGGAGTTCCCAGTCCAGTCATGAGGCGGAGAAGGTAAGGCTTTCCCCGCATGAAATGCCAGTCCAGTGGGTTGACTGAAGCGGCGCGCACCTTGATCAGGACTTCGTTGTCGCGGGGCGTGGGCTTTTCAATTTCTTCACAGCGCAGAACGGTGGGGGGACCATAGTGGTGATAGACGATCGCTTGCATCGCGAGGCCCGCTTTCAGGGTGACGCAACGATGGTCTCACGAAACACAGCGCGCACACGGCTCTGTTTTTACAGCGAGCCTCCGGAGAAGGTGAGGATGTGGACCGTGGGTCCGCCGAAAATCGCCGCCGCGATCCCAGGGGTTCCCGTGGGATACGTATTGGAGGTGTCGGTGTAGGTGATCATCAGCGTGCCGTTGAAGTAGACGCGATGGACGTTGCCCTGCGATTCGAGGCGCAGGCGGCGCGGGGCGGTACTGAGGGTAGCGTTGGCCTCGGCGAGCCAGGTGAAGTTGAGCCCGCCGTTGTCGTCGGTGCGATAGAGGATGACCCCTCCGTTGTAGGCAATGGCGAGATAGCCGCTCCCGTTGGAGGCTCCCTGGATGCGGGTCATGACGGCGGGCCAGGCGCCGCTGCCGGGATCCTGATCGTAGGTGATCTCAGCGAATTCGTCGGGACCGACGACCGGGTTGGCGAGGCGCGCTGCGCTGGTGAGGGTGGTGGTGTAGGCGCCGTTATTTTTCGAGAGGGTGCCCCATGAGCCGGTCGCCGCCCACATGCCGTTTTCCGAGAGTGGGCTTTCGACGCCGGTGAAGCTGCTGGTGGCGGTGGTGGTTCCGGCGGAGGCTACGGAGAAGGTGATGAGGTAGTCGTCGGGATTCGCGTTGCCCGCCGTGTCCTGGCAACGGACGTAGTAGTTGTACGTGGTTCCGTTGACGAGGCCGGTAACGGCGGCCGTTTGTGATGTAGTGCCCGCGCCGCTGAAGGTTTTCGTCATCGAAGCGTAGGCGACTCCAGCCGTCGTGGAGTAGCGGCAGGTCGCGGCTTCGTTGGTGGTCAGGCTGAGGGTGGCCTGCGTGGTTCCGGCAGCCAGGGTTCCTGTGGGAGCGCCCGCGGAGCGCACCGGCGGTGTAGTGTCAGCCGCGCTCGCGACGGCGAAGGTGATGAGGTAGTCGTCAGTGTTGGCGTTGCCCGCGGTGTCCTGGCAGCGGACGTAGTAGTTGTAAGTAGTTCCGTTGACCAGCCCGGTGACGGCGGCCGTTTGCGCAGTGCCGCCCGATCCGGTAAAGGTCTTCGTCATCGACGCGTAGGCGACTCCGGCTGTCGTGGAGTAGCGGCAAGTCGCGGCTTCGTTGGTCGTGAGGCTCAGCGTAGTCTGCGTGGTTCCGGCGGCCAAAGTTCCGGTGGGCGAACCTGCCGAGCGCACCGGGGGCGTGGTGTCTTTCCCGACAGCGAAGGT
>JBAVUB010000173.1:0-3268 GCA_049696575.1 Acidobacteriaceae bacterium
ACCCCGCCCTTCGCGCTCATGTAGTACCACGGCCACCCGTAGAATCCGCCCTCCTGCACGTGCGTGATGTAGTCCGGCACAAGATTGTCGCCCAGCATGTCGCGCTCATTCGTCGAGCACCACAGTTCGCCGGTGATGGGATTGATCGTCTCCCCCACGCAATTCCGAATCCCGTATGCGTAGATCTTCACGAACTTCCCCTCAGGCGTGAACTCCAGCACGTCCGCCCGATCCTTCTCCTCCGGATGCGTATCCGCATCGTCGTCGTTCGAGTGCGACCCGACGGAAACGAACATCCGTTTGCCGTCCTGCGAAAACGCGACGTCCCGCGTCCAGTGCCCGCCCCCGCGCAGCCGCCCGCCGCCGGGTAAATCCGCCAGCTTCTCCACCGGCCCCGTCGCCTTCATGTCGCCCACGTGATATGGAAAACGCACCACCGAGTCGGTATTCCCGATGTAGACCCACTTCGGATCCGGTCCCGCCGGATAAAACTGGATCCCGAACGGCTGGCTCAGCCCATCGGCAAACGTCTCCACCTGTTTCGCCTTGCCGTCCGCCCCCACGCCGCGAAACACCATCACCTTGTTCATGTAGCTCAGCGCCACGAACAAATCGCCGTTCGGCGCGGTCCGGATCAGCCGCGGTTGATCCAGCCCCGTGTAGTACAGATCCACCTTGAAGCCCGTCGGAGCCTGCGGCCACATATTGTCCGGCCGCTCCACCATGTCCGGCCCGTTGTCCACGCCCTTGGTGGCGTACGGCTCGGGAAGATCGGCGACCGTGAGATGACGCCGGACCCCAGGCTGTTCTTTGCTGAAATTCGTAAAGGCCGCCTGCCCGGTCAGAACTTTGTCTTGCGCGAAAACAGCAGCAGCAACCAGCGGCAGCACCACAGCCGCTGTCAAATGAGGGGCAGAAAACTTCCGCATGAGTCCTCCAGGTTTTGGTCAGTCAATAAATAAGGATAAGACTGAGAACTTGCCCGGCGCACGCCAGCGCCTACCCTCGTGATGCGCGCAGGATCGCGCCGGATACTTTTTGCCCCGCCCGCTTACGGTTTCTTCCCGCTATTCGGGACGGGCAGCGAATGCAGATTCTGCGGGCTGCTCATCAGTTCCTGCAGCAACGCCGTCGGAATGGTCGCGGTCAGCACCGCCTGATTGCGCCGCCGCTCCACCTGAATGCTGTTGATCAGCGCCCGCGCTTCGCTGTCGTACGGCCCCGATCCCCCCGTGTTGGCCATCGACTTCACCAGCACCAATATCGTCTGCAGCGATTCGGTGGTGTCCGCCGCGGCAGCATCGCTCGGCGCAATCTCCTCCACGCGCAGGTGGATCTTCCCGATCCACGTCAGCCCCGCGATGAACGTCGCATCCACCGGCAGCGGCAAATGCAGTCCCATCACCCGCGCGCCGCCATTGCTCAACGGCGCGCCAATCTGCCCGATCCCCCACGCAATCGCCAGCAGCGGCACCTGCGAGTAATACTTCGACAGCAGCGACGACCCGGAGAACGGCAGCGCCGCCGTCCGATAGCGGTCGATCATCGAATGGATCTGTTCCTGCGACGGCGTATTGCTGGCCGCGACGATGTCGTACCCCAGCAGCGCCACGCGCACCGTCCGCCCCTCGCTGGGAATGTTGTAGATCCTGTGCCCGGCGTAGTCTTCCTGCGAAGTCGCAAGGTGCGCCAGATACTCTGCCAGCCTTCGCCCGTCAAAATGCCCGACAAAGACCTCGCTGAACGCCATCGCCCCGTTTGGCCCATGCGGATTCGGCATCCGGTGCAGCGCGAACGCCGCCTCGTCCAGGTCCTTCTCCACCTGGATCCCCGTCGCGTCGATGAAATGCTGGTACTCCGGCGAATGCTCCACCGGGTGCTGGTCGAAATGCGTCGCCGTCCGCAGCGGCCGCAGGTTGATATACACGATCCCGTCCGACTCCGGCAGCAGCCGCGCCGCTTCCGGCGGTGCTTCTTTGCGTAGATAAATCGCCCCGGCCAGCAGCAGCAGGACGACAAGCACAATGGCGATGGAGAGCTTCGTGCGCCGGTGGGTCATCTTCTCCCGCGCCTCCCGCTGTTCCGGGAAGCAGCGTTCTCTATCTTCTCATCCGCTCCCTCTTCCCGCACATGGGTGCCCATGTCCCTGCCGTTGGGGACATGGGTTGCGGCCTCTCCCTGACTCTTTCACGCCTTCCCAATGTGTCGTTGCCGCCCCCATCGCCGTATGATATTTTCAATGCTGGACCTTCCGAAAAGAGATGCATTCGTGCGTCTGGCCGCGGCAGGTCCGGAACGGTCCGGGCTGGCGTAGCTCAGCTGGTAGAGCATCTGATTTGTAATCAGAGGGTCGGGGGTTCAAATCCCTTCGCCAGCTCCAGTCTTCCCTCCTCGGACAATGTGGGTTCTCGCTCGAGCTGATGTAGCTCAGTTGGTAGAGCACTCCCTTGGTAAGGGAGAGGTCACCGGTTCAATCCCGGTCATCAGCTCCAGGATTTCTTTGGGCTTTCCGCACAGGTGGCCGAGTGGTTAATGGCAGCAGACTGTAAATCTGCCGCTCTTTGGAGCTACGGAGGTTCGAATCCTCCCCTGTGCACCAGGTTCTGAACGCGCCGCAGAAGCGCGATGGATTTCGGAGGACGGAAATGCAACTGGCAGATGGAAAGCGCAAGATCGCGGCGCTGGCCTTCCTTGCCATCCTTGCCGCCCTCGCATGGTATACGCTGGACCCCGGCAGAATTCGCCTGGTCGTCATGATTTTGTTGGGCGGCTTCGCCTTGCGCATCGCCCTTACCGCAAGAGCAGCGCAGGACGATCAGGACGCCCAAAGCAGTCGCTAGGTTTTGCTGTTGTCTCGGTTTTTGCTCGTCGTAGTCTCGGTTTTCGCTCGTTGTTGGCTCGGTTTTCGCTGTTGTAGTTCAGGGCTGATGTAGCTCAGTTGGTAGAGCACTCCCTTGGTAAGCGGAGCGGCAGCGTCGTAAGACGCGTAGCCGCGACAAAATTTGAGCTGTCACCGGTTCCGTGCCTTTCATCCCGGTCATCAGCTCCAGATTTTGGCAGTCATCTCGCTCGCTGAGAATGTCAGCGAGCGTTTGCATGTTTCAGCCGCGGCAGTGGGTGCAAGTCAGCGCTGGGTTTCTGAACGCTGAACGCCGAACGCTGAACGCTGTTTCAAAGGCGGGAGTAACTCAGTGGTAGAGTCACAGCCTTCCAAGCTGTTGGTCGCGGGTTCGATTCCCGTCTCCCGCTCCAGATATTCGAAGAAGGG
>JBAVUB010000174.1:0-8820 GCA_049696575.1 Acidobacteriaceae bacterium
GCCCTCCTGCCTGTCGCCGCCCGCGCCACCACCTCTGCTTAGCGCAAACCGCGCCTCGCCAGAACCCGCCATAATAAGAACCGCCCATGATCCTCCACCAAGCCCGGAACCGTCCCGTTCCCTGGCCCGAGCGCCGCGCGCGCACTCGCCATCGCTGGCTCATCCCCCTCGTCGCCATCGACTGGTCCTGGGAGTGGCTCGCGTACCTCCTCAGCAACTGGAGCTTCCTCGAGGTCCTCGAGTATCTCGGAAGTTTCTCCGTCCTCATCGGCGTCATCTTCTGGTTCAGCGAATCCGGCGCGCGCATCCAGCAGCGCCACTACCAGGCCTGGCAGGTCATCAACACCGCGCAGGGCAAGGGCGGCAGCGGCGGCCGCATTGAAGCCCTCCAGGAACTCAACGCCGACCGCATCCCCCTCACCGGCGTCGACGTTTCCTCAGCCTTCCTGCAAAGCGTTCACCTCGCCCACGCCAATCTCATGCGCTCCAACTTCAGTTCCGCCGACCTCCGCGACAGCGATCTTCGCTTCGCCGACCTCTCCTGGGCCGACCTCCACTACGCGAATCTTCGCAACTCCACCGTCGAGCATGCGCTCTTCGACCACGCTGACCTGCGCGACTGCGATTTCACCGGCGCTGACCTCGCCACAGCAAGCTTCGCTGGCGCCGACCTCACCAATGCCGATCTCCGCTCCGCCGATCTGCGCGGCATCGACTGGCAGCACATCGCCGCCATCGTCAACGCCAATATCGCCGGCGTCAGGAACGCGCCCGACGGCTTCGTCGCCTGGGCTCTCCACAATGGCGCCGTCCAGACTCCCTCTGGTCCGTAGCGCCCGCTGTCTCCAGGCGGGTCACTGCCAAAACTCATCACGTTTGTCCCCGCCTGGCCGATGGATTGAAGTGTGGCCGGAGCAGCCGCGCCGCGAGCAGAGGGAAAAAAATGAACATCGATGAAGTCATCCGCGCGCACGTCGCCTGGAAATCAAAACTGGCAGCCTATCTTGCCAAACCGGACGGCAGCATCAACGTCACCGACACAATCAGCGACAAAAAGTGTGAGCTGGGCCGCTGGATTTACGGCGAGGGCTCTCAATTCGCCAGCCTTCCCGAGTTCGCTCAGCTGAAAAAGGACCATGCCCAGTTCCACATCGCCGCGGCCGGCATCGTCCGCAGGGCCGATCACGGAGAACCTGTCACCCGTGACATCGATCTGGGCGCAGACAGCGAGTTCGTCACCGCCTCCAGAGCCGTTTCCTACATCTTGTTTCGGATCAAACCCAAAATCGAGTCCAAATAATCGCTCTCAATCCCCATAGCTATTCACACGACCCTCGTGCTATAACCCTCCTCACCGTCGCAATCGCGCCCTGAGGAATCCACCATGAAATTCCGCCTCCTCTCCTTTGCCTCGTTCCCGCTCCTCCTGTCCTTCGCCGCCTTCGCTCAAACCCCACCCCTCACCCCACCCCCCATCAAAATGGGACTCTGGCAGTCCTCCGTCACCGTTAACATGTCCGGCATGCCCGCCAACCCGAACATGCCCGCTGGCGCAGGCGGATCCATGACCCACGTGAACCAGTCCTGCATGACTCCCGACAGCTGGAAAGACGCCTTCCGCAACATGCAGCAGAGGCGTCAGCAGGCGGCCGCCAACTGCTCGACCATGAATGTCTCCCAGGATTCCCATCAGGTCATCTTTGACATGAACTGCTCCAGCGAGCAGGGCTTCACTTCCAACGTCCATGTTCAGATGAACCTCGACAGCGAGGAAGCGATGCACGGCAACGCCACCGTCAAAATGTCCGGCCCCAACTTTCCCCAGGGCATGTCGATGACCTCCGTCATCACCTCAAAATTCATGAGTTCCGACTGCGGCGACGTCAAACCCGGCGAAAGCAAACCTGTCCATCCGTAAAGAACGTGGCTGCCCCGGGTCTCGACTTTGAGACCCGTGATCACGCGCGAAGCGCGTCCGCCTTTCCAGCATCGTCGCCTCGTCCGCGCCACGCCCCTGTTCGAAACCCGCCAACCCCGGAGCACAACTCGGTGCCCTGTGCCCTGTACCCTGTACCCTGTGGTGCCCACCCTCGAAACCGAACGCCTCCTCCTGCGTCCCCTCGAACTCTCCGATGCCGAGCAGGTCCAGATCCTCTTTCCTCACTGGGAAGTGGTGAAGTACCTTAACGCCATCGTCCCCTGGCCCTATCCCCCCGACGGCGCGCTGACCTATTACCGCGACCACGCTCTCCCCGCTATGGCGCGCGGCGACGAGTGGCACTGGACCCTGCGCCTCAAAGAAAATCCCGGCCAGATCATCGGCGCCATCGGGCTCATTCGCGGCGCAACCGATAATCGCGGATTCTGGCTCGCGATTCCCTGGCAGCGCCAGGGCCTGATGACCGAAGCAGTCATCGCCGTCAATGATTATTGGTTCGACGGGCTCGGCTTCCCCGTTCTGCGTGCGCCCAAGGCCATCGCCAACGTCGCCTCGCGCCGCATCTCCGAGAAAACCGGCATGCGCATGGTCGGCGCCGAAGAGCGAAACCTCGTCTCCGGCCGCCATTCCAGTGAAATGTGGGAAATTACCGCAGAAGAATGGCGCGCCTTCCGGAGCTCCCAGCCCCGTCTTCGCTGATCGCCGCCCGCCTGCCTCCAGCTACCCGCTGTTCCCTGTTGCCTGCTGCCTGCTGCCTGCCTTACTCTTCATCATCCCCAACCGCGAAGTACCCCTTCCGCGCCTGCACCTTCAGATCGCCGTCCGTATCCTTGCAGAAGATGTCCACCTTGCGGAACTTCCCGTCCATCGTCTTGTTCGCGGGAATGTACTGCGCCACATACTGCGTCCGCAGCTCCTGCTCGATCTGATCGAAGGCGTCTTCGAGCTTCTTCCCGTTATTCCCCACATTGATGACATGCCCGCCCGTCGCCTCCGTGAGCGCCCGCATCTGCATGTCGCCGGAATACCCCATCGAAAACCCACCGTAGAACCCGCGGTCCGCGATCAGGATCACGTAGATAATCGCGTTGGCATTCTGTGCCGCCTCAATCGCGTACTTGGGCTTGGTTACGCTGCCTTCGTCCTCACCGTCCGTCAGCAGGATCAGCGCCTTGCGCCCTGTCTCCGACCGTATCTTGTGGTCGGAGACTTCAAACACCGCGTCGTACAGCAGCGTTCCCTTCGGCGCCCCAATGGTCGGCACCGGACCCTGCCCGATTCCCGGCACACCACCGGATCCGCCGCCCGCCGCCGTGTTGATCTGCACCTTGGCGATCGCCCGATCCAGATCCCGCACGTTGTTCGTGTAGTCCTGCTCCAGATTCACGCCCACGTCGAAGCTCACCAGAAACGCTTCGTCCTGCTGCCGCAAAATACGCTTCAAAAACGCCGACGCCGACTGCTGTTCCAGCGGCAGTACGTTGTACTGGCTCCCGCTCGTGTCGATCAGAATCCCCAGCGTCAGCGGCTGCTTCGCCTCCGTCACGAAGCTCGTCAGCTTCTGCGGCTGCTTGTCCTCGAAAACATTGCAGTCGTTCTTCGTCAGGAACGGGATCAGCGCGTTCTTTTTGTCCCGCACCGTGAAGTACTCGCTCACCAGGTTCGACGTCACCTTCAGCGTCTCTTTCGGCGTCTCTTCCGTCGCCGAATTATCCGCCGGCACCGTGCTCACCGGCGGCGCGTCGGGTGACGGAGCCGACTGCCCCCACGTCAGAGGAATAGCAGCGGCACACAGGGCCGGAATGATCAGAACACGCAGCCAGCGCAAGACCATGTCTCCTTAGACGGTACGGTTCGCTATTGGGTTATGCAGAAACAGAGCGCCTCTCGCTCTGTTAATCTTGAGCATACGCCTGAGAAGTCCACCGCTTCCTCGGGCGCATCCTATCTCGGTGGATGTTCGCGTATCGTTCCCGGACACCGGGTTCAACCGGCAGCATCGGGACGACCGCGAAAGGAAGATGTTTTCGACGCTTCAGGGGGTTCCAGCGGAATGCGGGCAGTTCGATTCAGCGCTTTCTCGTTGCTCTTTCCAGCGGTCTTTGCCTGTTCGGCTTTCGGCCAACCGCAGCAGAATGTTCCCGATGCACCTGCGCCCCAGGCCGCAGCCCAGAATCAGTCCCCTCCTCCCAGCGCTCCGGCCCCCCAATCCCCATCCCTTCCTGATCTCAAAGACCAGGTTGCTCCCGGAAAAGGCACATCTCCCGACCAGGACGGTGCCCCGCCCCCTGGCGTGACTCCGCCCCAGACCAGTTCCGGCACCGTCGGCGCCCCGGCTCCGCAACAGGCTCCTCCGCCCGATGCCATTCAACAGGCCCCGCCCGAAACCGGCCTTCCCGGCCAGGAACCGCCTCTCTACCACACCGGCGTCACCGTCGTGGAAGTCCCGGTCACCGTTAAGGACAAGCACGGCAATCTCGTCGCCGGTCTGCCCTGGTGGCGCTTCCGAGTCTATGAAGACGGCGTGCAGCAGCGCATCGTCTGGTTCAGTGACGATGCCTATCCCCTCTCCATCGCCTTCGTCATCGATGCCACCCTGCCCGCCGACATTATGGATAAGGTCAACCAGAGCCTTTCCGTCGTCTCCAATGGCCTGACCCCCGCCGATACCGTAGCCGTCATCAGCTATGCAGGCACCGGCCCGCAGCTCGTCACCGATTTCACCGCCTCCCAGGGAGCGCGCCTGACCGCCGCGCTCCGGATGGCGAAAAAGCCCGGCGAACAACCCGGCGTTCCCATCGTCGACGGCCCCTTCGGGCTCGGCCCCACCGTCAACGGCCTGCAGGCCGATCCCACCCTCGCCCCGCAGCGCGGCAATGCAGGCACTTTCCTCGTCCAGCCCAAAGAAGTCCACCCCCTCAACGACGCCATCCTCTTCGCCGCCGAACAGCTGGCCAGCCAACCCCCTGGCCGCCGCCGCATCATTTACGTCATCAGCGACGGCAAAAACGTCCGCAGCAAAGCCAGGTACAACGAGGTCGTCCAGTATCTGCTCACCAACAACATCTCCGTCTACGGAACCAATGTTGGCGATTCCGCTTTGTGGGGCATCGGCTACCTCGACCGCACCAAGCTGCCCCTCCTCAAGCCCGAAGATCTTCTGCCTCGCTACGCCCTCGTCACTGGCGGCGACGTCGATCACGAGCTCTCAGAGAACGGCATCCAGAATGCCTTTCTCAAGATTTCCGATTCCGTCCGCACCGCCTACACCCTCATCTATCACAGCCACCAGTATGCGATCAGCGGCAAGTACCACGTGATCGACGTCCACCTCGAAGGCTTGCCCGGCTATCAGATCGACGCCAAACAGGGCTACTACCCGACCGCCTCCATCCAGTAACCGCCCTCATTCAGCCTCATTCCTGCAGCGCATTCGCTGGTATCCTGTCTATTGTCCTGAATCGTCAACCCTCTTCCACGCCCACTCCTGCGCCGAAAGACGCCTGCTTCCGCATCGCAATCCCAAACCATGGCTGACGCAAAACTCCAAATCATTCCCCTGGGCGGACTCGGCGAGTTCGGCATGAACTGCCTCGCCCTTCGCTATAAAGACGACATCATCGTCATCGATGCCGGCCTCATGTTCCCTGAGTCCGAGCTCCTCGGCGTCGACATCGTCGTCCCCGACATCTCGTACCTCGTCGAAAACAAGCAGCACGTCCGCGCCATCATCCTCACCCACGGTCACGAAGACCACATCGGCGGACTCCCCTGGATCCTCTCCGAGCTCAATGTCCCCGTCTACGGCACCGAGTTCACCCTCGCCTATGTCGACGGCAAGCTGGAAGAGCACGCTCTCGAAGATTCCGAGCTCATCGAAATTGTCCCCGGCGAAAAGTTTTC
The DNA here is from genome assembly GCA_049696575.1 of Acidobacteriaceae bacterium. Lineage (GTDB taxonomy): Bacteria > Acidobacteriota > Terriglobia > Terriglobales > Acidobacteriaceae > Palsa-343. The sequence goes on from JBAVUB010000174.1 coordinate 5,843, forward strand.
TCTCGGCGCCTTCACCATCGAGCCCATCCGCGTCACCCACTCCCTCGTCGACTGCGTCGCCCTCGCCATCGAAACCCCCATCGGCGTCATCGTCCACACCGGCGACTTCAAAATTGACCTCTCCCCGCCCGACGGCAAGGCCTTCGACCTCCACCGCTTCGCCGAATACGGCAAGCGCGGCGTCCTCGCCCTTCTTCAGGATTCCACCAACGTCGATCGCCCTGGCTACACGCCCAGCGAGTGGGCCGTCAAACCCCGCCTCGACGAAATTTTCTCCCGCACGAAGAAGAAGCTCTTCTTCAGCTGCTTCTCCTCCTCGATCTACCGCATCCGCATCGCCTGCGAGCTCGCCCGCCAGCATGGCCGCAAAGTCGCCATCGTCGGCCGCTCCATGCTCGAATCCTCTGAGATTGCCCAGGACCTCGGCTACCTCGACCTGCCTTCCTCGCTCATCATCCATCCCGGCCAAATCGGCGACTATTCCCCCGAGCAGGTCATGATCCTCATCAGCGGCACCCAGGGCGAGCCCATGAGCGCCCTTAGCCGCGCCGCCGTCGACAACCACAAGCACGCCCGCATCGCTGCCGGTGACACCGTCATCCTCAGCTCCCGCGTCATCCCCGGCAACGAGAAAAGCATCTTCCGCGTCATCGACCACCTCTGCCGCCGCGATGCTGACGTTATCTACGACGACGGCGCTTCCGGCCTCATCCACGTCAGCGGCCACGCCAGCCAGGAAGAGCAGCGCCTCATGATCAACCTGCTGCGGCCGAAATTCTTCATCCCCATCCACGGCGACTACCGCCATCTCAAGAAGCACGCCGAAATCGCCCAGAGCCTCGGCGTCATCGACCTCGCCCTCACCATCGAAAACGGGGAAATCCTCGAGCTCGACCGCGATAACGCCCGCAAGAACGGCAAAGTCACCGCCGGCCGCGTCTGCATCGACTCCGGCTCCGCCACCGACGTCGTCGAAGACCTCGTCATCCGCGACCGCCGCCATCTTTCCGAAGACGGCTTCGTCCTCCCCATCCTCACCATTAATAAGTTGAGCGGAAAAGTGGAGCGCCAACCCGAGCTCGTCAGCCGCGGATTCGTCGGCGCAGAGCCAGGCCTCATGGAAGGCGCCCGCCAGGTCGTCACCCAAACCCTCGACTCCTCCAGCGCTGAAGAAAAAGCCGACTACGGCGTCATCAAAGAAAAAATCCGCATCGACCTCAAACGCTACATCCAGAAAAATACTTCCCGCCGCCCGCTCATCATGCCCGTCATCCTCGAAATCTGAGCAGCTACCGGCTACGGGCTACCGGCTGCCCGGGTGCCCCACATCCCTGGTGTTGGGGATGTGGGAAACGTGCGAAGCGCGTCCTCCCAGCTCCCGGCTCCCGGCATCGGGTGCCCCACATCCCTGGTGTTGGGGATGTGGGAGTCGCGCGAAGCGCGACCTGCAACCTACGGCCTACACCATCACCAGCTCTGCCTGCCGCACGCCCGCCAGCCCCGCCTTCCTCCGCGCCCACACATACCAGATCAAACACGCCGTCCCGCTCCACGCATACGCAGGCGAACTCAGCGGGATCGTCAGCAGCAGTAACAGCACCGCCACTCCATTCACCAACGCCAGCGCCGGAACCGCCTTCGCCGACCGCTTCTCCGAACACACGTGGATGATCGCCGGCAGCAACAGCAGCTGATCAAACGGCCACGAATAGGGCGAGACCATCGTCGAAATCAACAGCAGCGCTGCCCCATCCGCCCGCCAGTACCACACATTCCGCCGCCTCCAGTAGTACCGGCAACAAAACGCGATCCCCAGCGCCGACGGAACCATCTGCACCCACACCGGATGCCCCGGAACCATGAATCGCAGCAAAAACGAAAGGTTCGCCAGGTACTGCTGGTCAATGTGCTCCCCGCGAATCGCCGCAAAATAATCCGCCCAGATGTGAGCATCGAAAAATAACGGAAGGACGCCTGCCACCGCCAGCCCCGCGCCCAATCCCGCCAGCACCCGCCATTCTTTCTTCCGCCAGCACTGGATCAGGATCACCGGCCACAACAGCAGAAACAGATGCGGCTTCATCGCCGGCAAAATTAACGCCAGCCCCGACCAGTACGGCAACCGCTGGTGATACTTGAAGAAGAACGCAATGCCCGCCAGCAGAAAGATCGACGTCTGCCCTGCCATCGCGCAACCCAGGATTGGAGCAAACAGATACACCACCAGCGGCGGTGCCCTCGGACCCATCCGCAGGCACTTAATCGACAGCAGTGCCGTAGCAATTAACACCAGCAGCCACAGGAATCCCGCCACCGGTGCGCTGAAAAATCCCAGCGGAGCCACCAGAAACAGCGCCCATGGCGGATTGCGCATGATGAACGGCTCGCGATAACCGGCTCCCGCCGCGTTTTCAATCCGCAGAACCGCCTGCCCCGCGTATGGGTTCTGGTGCGCCCGCAACAGCTTCGCCGAACTCCAGTAGCAGATGAAGTCGCGGTTCGCCGCGTTCTGAAACAGCACGAGACTCAGCAGCGCCAGACACACCACCAGCACGGCCACCGACGCAGCCAGCTGAAATCGTCTTGCCACAACCGAACTCCCGGAATCCAGCCCCACTCCACCCTGCCGTCGAAGTGCCGTCAGTGTAGCCACCGCCCCCCCATCGCCCCATAGCACTTTTGTGCTCCCGGCTGCTGGGTGCCCCACATCTGCCAGCAGTTGGCAGATGTGGGATGGCAAATGTGGGAGTCGCGCGGGTTTTTCTATTCCCTATTCCCTGCTCCCTATTCCCTGCCTTTTCCCCAAAACCCCCAGCCACAATCCGGGTTAAAGAATACGGACCGTTCTACGGCCCACAGAATTTGGCTCGACCTCTGGAGGCGGAGGAAATCAAAAAGGCGCTGCAGCATCGGGAACCGTATGCGGAACAGGGCAACGGAACCCGAGCATGAAGCGCCAACTGGGGGAGTTATGATGC
>JBAVUB010000175.1:0-5462 GCA_049696575.1 Acidobacteriaceae bacterium
ATCCTGCGGCTGAAACTGGTGAAACGTGGCGTTTCGCTCAAGGCGCTCACCTTCGGTAAAGTGGAGCCAGCGGCTGGATCGAGTGTCCGCCAGAAGATCGACCTGCAACAGGGAATTGCTGGAGAGACGGCCAAAGAGATCGTTAGAATCATCAAAGACTCCAAAAAGAAGGTTCAGGCTTCGATCCAGGGTGACAGCGTCCGGATTTCGGGCAAGGACCGCGATGCGCTGCAGGAAGTCATCGCGCTGCTCAAAGGGCGCGACCTCGGCATCGATATGCAGTTCACGAATTACCGTTCAGGCTGAACGGCTCAGCAGGCTGGAGACCGCAAGTGAGCACAGTAGCGACATCGACCGCGAAAGAAGTCTTCGATCTGCTGCATGACGATCTTGCGGCCATCGAGCGCGAATTCGGCGCTGACGCGGTTTCTTCCGTCGCGGCTATCACGGAAATCTCCGATTACCTGCGTGAAGGCGGCGGCAAGCGCATTCGCCCGTCTTTGCTGTTGCTCGCGGCTCGCAGCCTCGGCTATACGGATCGCGGCATGATTCGGCTCGGCGCCGTGGTCGAGATGGTCCACACCGCCACGCTGGTGCACGACGACATCATCGACGCGGCCGACACGCGGCGTGGCCGGCCTTCGACCAACCGCACGTGGGGCAACGGCAAATGCGTGCTGGTCGGCGACTGGCTTTATATGCAGGCCTTTCGCGTGGCGCTGGAAGAGCGGAATTTCCGGGTCCTCGAACTTCTGATCGGTCTTACTCAGCAAATGGTCGAAGGCGAGCTGCTGCAGATGGAGCGGCTCGGCAAGCCCATCTCCGAAGGCGAATACAACGAGCTCATCTATCGCAAGACGGCATGCCTGTTCGAGGTCTCCATGCGTCTGGGTGCAGTGCTGGCTGGCGCGGACCGAACGGTGGAAGACGCGATGGGCGATTACGGCCGCAACCTGGGCCTCGCGTTCCAGATTGTCGACGACGTGCTGGACCTCACCGCGACCGAAGAAGTGCTGGGCAAGCCGGTAGCCAGCGATCTCCGCGAAGGCAAAGCCACACTGGCGGTGATTCACACCCTCGAAAACGGCAGCACGGCTGCAGAGCGTTTGTCGATTCAGACCGTTCTGCGCGACGGCAACTTCGATCTTGTCTCGCCGGCAGAGATCCTGCATATCCTCAATCGCAACCAGTCGGTCAGTTACGCCATGAAGTCCGCTTTTGGATACTCTGCGGCAGCGCAGGCTGCGCTTGCAGGCGTGCCCGATTCCGAGTACAAACGCGCTCTGCAGTGGATGCCCGAGTTCGTCGTCGCCCGCGAAAAATAGGCTCCTTCTGCCTGACGGGCTGACGGCTGTACCCTGTAATCCGATGAAACTGTCCCAACTAGCCAGGGCTGTGGGCGCTGAGCTGCGTTTTGCTGGCGACGACGTCGATGTTCACGGCGTCTCCAGCGCTACAGCGGCGTCACCGGCGTCGCTGGTCTTCGCCGAAGATCCGCAAAGCCTCGCAGCCGCGCAGGCTTCTCTGGCAGCAGCGGTCTTCGTTTCGCCCAAGCTGGCGACGGTTGCGTCGGACAAATCGCTGCTGGTCGTCGGACAGCCGCGACTTGCCTTTGCGCGAGCCGCGCGCCTGCTCATGCCCGAAGACCCAGAAACCGGCGTGCATCCCACTGCTGTGGTCGATCCCTCAGCGACGCTCGGCGAGCATGTTTCGGTCGGTGCATGCGCCGTTATTGAGGCGCGCGCTCAGATTGGCGCTGGAACGCGGATTGGCGCCGGTACGGTCATCGGAAGCGGCGTCAAAATCGGCACCCATTGCCGCATCTATCCGCGCGTCGTTCTCTATCCTGGCACTGAGCTCGGCAATAATGTCGTCCTTCACGCCGGCGTCGTGCTCGGCTCCGACGGCTTTGGCTATGTGCACGACGCGGAGAGCGGCGCATATCTGCAGTTCCCGCAGCAAGGGCGCCTCGTCGTCGAAGACGACGTCGAAATCGGCGCTAACTCTACCGTCGATCGCGGCGCTTTGGAAGAAACCCGCATTGAGCCCGGCGTGAAGATCGACAATCTGGTCCATCTTGGTCATAACGTGCACGTGGGACGCAATGTGGTGATCGCAGCGCAAACCGGCGTCTCCGGCTCGAGCAGCATCGGCGCCAATGCGGTCGTCGGTGGACAGGTTGGCATTGGCGACCACGCCCACGTTGGCGAACAGGTGATTCTCGGTTCCGGTTCCGGCGTTCTCACACACAAGAAAGTCAAAGGTGCTGGCATCGTGTTCTGGGGCCGACCGGCTCGTCCGCTTCGGCAATACCTGAAAGAACTGGCCGCACTGGCTCGGCTCGCTCGATCTTCTGACGACGAGGAGATGCCATAGTGGCGGTTATCGTGGTTGGTGGACATTCGCGCAACATCGGCAAGACTTCCGTCGTCGCTGGGCTGATCGCACGGCTGCCGGAATTCCACTGGACCGCGTTCAAAATCACGCAGTACGGTCACGGTTTCTGCACGGCCGATGGCAAGCCATGCGAGTGCGAGACCGCCGACTCCTGCGTGGCCGTCAATTTTGAGCATGACCCGAACAGCAGAACCGACACTTCGCGTTTCCTTGCTGCCGGCGCTGCGCGTTCGATCTGGGTGCGAACCCGCATTGGAAAGCTGGCTGAGGCGATGCCGCGCATTGAAAAGGAACTGGCCGCTTCGGAGAACGCGATCCTCGAGTCGAACAGCATTCTGGAGTTCCTGCGGCCCGACCTTTACCTCACCGTGCTCGATTCCGCGGTTACGGACTTCAAGGATTCGGCTCGGCGTTTTCTTCCTCTCGCGGATGCGGTGCTGCTTTCTTCATCCAGTGCCACCATACCCGTCCTGCCGGCAGAGGTCCCGCAATTTCCGATTGCTGCGCCGACCTACATGAGCGACGCGCTGGTTGAGTTTGTGCGCTCACGGGTGTTGCAGAAACAGGCAACAGGCAGCAGGCAATAGGCAGCAGGCAATAGGCAGCAGGCAATAGGCGGTAGAAAAAGCGAGCAGTGAGCAGTGATCAGTGGTCAGAAGAGGCTACCCCTGCGCCATACGTTTCTGTTAAGTGTGTGATTATAGACGTGTTCGGGATTGCCTCCTGAATCAAGTAACTGAAAATGAGTCAGTTGCATGACGCGCGTGAATTGATACATTCACGCGCGTGAAAGGGCTTGATGATTGCATCGGGGTCAGTTACGACTCGGCCGTGTTTGTTACAAAGACGGCCGTGTCCGTGACACATACGGCCGAGTGAGTAACAAACATGGTCGAGTTGACAGGGAGGAAAGACAAGCGGGCCGGGCTCATCCTGCGGGGGCAGGGACGCGATATGTTGTGACCGCACAGGCTCTCCTTTCCCAAACCAAAATAGAAAAGCCGCCAGGATGGCGGCTGTTTCCTTTTTCTACTCTAAGTTCAGAATATCATACTGGAGGGGGTAAAACCGCCAAAAAAGAATTGACCCTAAGGGACGTGTTATCACCGAAAGTTACTTTGGATAAGTGGTGGAAACTTGACAGGAAAACGGGATACAGCGTTCAGGGTACGGCGTTACGACAGCAGCGGATGGCCGGCAGTGTTAAGTGGCGGCTGACGAGACCGATTCCGGGGATGGTCCTGCTGGAGCGTTGCGCGGATCGGCCGACGGGCGCAGCTCTTATCTGGAGCACCTGAATGTTGTATTCCGAAGATGGCGAACGGGATTATCCTTGATCGAGGGGATTCTCATGGCATTACCCGCTCAGCTTCCGAACAACGAGCCGCGACATGTTCCAGTGGAAGTGTACCTGCGCTGCTCCGACTGGGAACCGGACGCCGAATACGTTGACGGCGAGATCGAGGAAAGACCCATGGGTGAATATGACCACGCTGCGTGGCAGTCTGCAATTCAGAAGTGGTTCTGGAAACACGAAGAGGAGTGGAACGTCGAAGCCATCGCCGAATTGCGGGTGCAGGTAGCTGCTAATCGCTTCCGCGTCCCCGATGTGACCATCCTGGATCGAAGCCAGCCGGTTGAGCAGATCGTGACGCACGCCCCCGTCGCTGTGTTCGAAATCCTGTCGCCGGAAGACACGTACGCGCGGCTGATGCGCAAACTGAAGGATTATGCCGCGATGGGGATTCCCCATATCTGGGTCATCGATCCGGAAGGACCTACCGTGCAGCGCTACTCCGATGGACAGTTGTTCACAGCCTCGCGGTTCGAAGACCCTGCCAAAAACATCGGGTTTGAAATTGCGGAAATCCGCAGCTTGATTCGAAGCTAATCCGCTCTAGGATCCAAACGGCTCCCGTTTCATCGAGCCGTCGCGCTGCTTGACCAACAGCTCGACTTTGCCTTCGGCCTCTTCCAGCTGCTTTCGGCATTCGGCGGAGAGCCGCGTGCCTTCCTCGAAAAGGCGTACGGAGTCGTCGAGGTTGAGGTCGCCGTCTTCCAGCTTCGCGACAATCTCCTCCAGCTTCTTCAGCGATTCCTCAAAGCTGGCCAACTTTAGCCTCCTCCGGCGCGACCGCTGGAACAGGAGCCGAGTTGTCAGGCGAAGGGCCCGGCGGCAATACCTCGCGCAGTACTTCGGCTGCGGCACTGTAGCGTCCGAAGGGCGCGCTGACCTGCACACCCTGCACCATGGAGCGGGCCGCCGCCAGCATTTCCTGGGCGATCGAAATTCCTTCGGCGCGCGCTGCCTCTGGATTCGCGGCGCGCTGCATGCGGAGGAGAATTTCATCGGGAACGCTGACTCGCAGGTCATTCTTCATGAATTCAGCGTTGCGCAAACTGGTAAGCGGCCAGATACCCGCAACGATGGGGATACGAAAGCCCTCGATGCGCTTGAGAAAGGCCTCGAGAACGCGCAGATCGAAGACGGGCTGGGTGATCCCATATTCCGCGCCGGCTTCCACCTTCCAGGCGAAACGCCGGACTTCATTGTCTAAGTCGGGAACGCCGGGATTGGCTGCCACGGCAATCGTGAACCCGGTGGATGCGCCGATGGGATTGCCGCCAATGTCGAGCCCATGATTGAGGCGATGCACGATGTTGACGAGGCCGATGGCATCGACGTCGTAGACGGCGGTTGCGTCGGGATAATTTCCCAGCTTGGGCGGATCGCCGGTGAGGCACAGGATGTTTTTCAGCCCGATGGACGAGGCGCCCAGCAGATCGCTCTGGATACTCAGCACGTTGCGATCGCGGCAGGTGTAATGCAGCAGCGTCTCGATGCCGGTCTTCTGCTGGATCTGGATGCAGAGGCTCTGGGCGCTCATGCGCGCCGAAGCGCGGGGCGAATCGGGCACATTGATGGCGTGAACCCCAAGATCCGCCATTTCCTGCGCGCCCTTCAGCTCCTTGCTGCAATCGATGCCGCGCGGGGGGACAATCTCCACCATGGTGATGAACGCGCCCTCGTGGACGAGCCGCCCCAGGCGAGAGCGCTCGTGGAT
>JBAVUB010000176.1:0-2214 GCA_049696575.1 Acidobacteriaceae bacterium
CCCCCGCCCCTGCCTCCAGTACTACATCGGCCGCTGTCTCGGCCCCTGCGTTGAAAACCTCACCACCCCCGAGGCCTACTCTGAAGCCGTCCGCGACGCGCAGCTCTTCCTCGAAGGCCGCACCGCCGACCTCAACAAATCCCTGCAGCAACGCATGGCCGGCGCCGCTGCCAACGAACAGTACGAGCTAGCCGCGAAGTACCGCGACCTCCTCGTCACCATCGACCAGCTCTCCGAAAAGCAACGCATCGCCTCCGTCGAAGACGACGACGCCGACGTCTTCGGCTACCACTGCGAAAACGGCATGATCGCCGTCAACCTCTTCCACCTCCGCGGCGGCAAAATCGTCGACCGCCGCGAATTCTTCTGGGAAGACCTCCCCGACCTCATCCTCGAACTCCCCGAACTCGGCGAGCCGAACGAACTCGATTGTCATCCCGAGCGAAGCGCGCAGCGCGAAGTCGAGGGACCCTGCGTTTCCAACCAGCCCGCTGCGGTTGTCATCCCGAGCGAAGCGCGAAGCGCGCAGTCGAGGGATCTGCTTTTTGACCCCGGAGCCTTCTTCTCCGCCCTCCTCAAACAGCTCTATATCGACCAGCCTTACGTCCCCCGCACCATCTACCTCCCTGTAGATTTTTCTGACAAAAATACCCTCGCGAGCCTCCTAGCCGACCACACCCACCACCGCGTCGAAATCGCTGTCCCCCAGCGCGGCGAAAAGCGTTCCCTCGTCGACCTCGCCGCTCAAAACGCCAAGCAAAGTTACGACCAGCGCTTCCGCGTCCTCGCCCCCAGCCGCAAAGCCATTCAGGAAGCCCTCCAGGACGCGCTCACGCTTGAAGACCTGCCCCGCACCATCGAGTGCTTCGACATCTCCCACATCCAGGGCGCGGAAACCGTCGCCTCCATGGTCGTCTGGGAAGACGGCGAGATGAAGAAGAGCGCCTACCGCAAGTTCAAAATCAAATCCGTCGAGGGCGTCGACGACTACGCCTCCATGCGCGAAGTCATCACCCGCCGCTACCGCGCCCTCGTCCCGGACACCGATGCCGCACCGGAATCTTCGGATCAGAGCACGACTGCAGATGTAGGAATGAAGAATCCGAATCAGGAGCCTTTGAATCAGGGCACGACTGAACGGGTGCCCCACATCTGGCCGGTTTTGCCAGATGTGGGATTGAAGGACCCCGACCAGCAACCTGTGGATCTGGGCACGGCTTCGACGGATCAGGACCCGACCAAGGCCATGTATCAGGGCACGACTTCAGTCGTGCCGAACGAGCCAAAAGAACAAGGGGCTTTAGCCCCCGAGCCACGCGGCTCCAACCGCCGCCCCCTCCCCTCCTTAATCCTCATCGACGGCGGAATCGGCCAGCTCCACGCCGCCGCCGAAGCGCTCGAATCGCTCGGCCTCACCACCCAGCCGCTCGCGTCCATTGCCAAGCGAGAAGAAATCATCTACCTCTACGGCCAGGAGGACGAGCCCGTCGTCCTCGACCGCCGCTCCCCGGTCCTGCACCTCATCCAGCGCATTCGCGACGAGTCGCACCGCTTCGCCATCACCTACCATCGCAAGCGCCGCGAGATGCGCGACCGCGACTCCGAACTCCTCGCCATCCCCGGCGTCGGCGCCCGCACCCGCCAGCGTCTCCTCGAGCACTTCGGCAGCCTGCGCAGCATCGCCGCCGCCAACCTCGATTCCCTCGCCGCCGTCGTCCCCCCCAAAACCGCCGAACAAATCCACAACCACTTCCACTCGACCGATGCACCGCCCAATCCCCTCGTGAGCCTGAACGAATCGCGATAACACGCGCACCCCGGTCGGACGCGCGGGGGCTGGATTCTTTCAAGCCAGCCCGAGCCGAGAGCAATCGAGGGCAGTAGGGCACATTACTAATTAGACTTGGGTAAGACTTGTGCTGGTAAACTCTTGTTTTATGTCGGATTTGAAGAATCTCCGCTATGAGCCGAATCGAAAACATAAGGAGCCTTGGCAGCCCGGCCGAAAAGGGGCACTTTGCCCCAAATGGTCTCATGATCAGGCCTCTATGCTGCTGCAACAAAGCGTGCTCGGATTCAAGGGTAACCATCGCTATGCGACGATCAAAGGCATAGCCTTTTGCGGACAGGAAGACAGCCCTGGCAAATGGCACGGATACCCGATTGGATGGGAGGCGGTTCCACCAAAGCTCGTGAAGCAATGGCGCAATGAAG
>JBAVUB010000177.1:0-2283 GCA_049696575.1 Acidobacteriaceae bacterium
GACGTCCACCTCACGCCCATCGACCCGGCCCGCACCACGGTCGACGTCACCTATGCGCGCACCGCCCTCGATCCCGCCGCCAACGACCACGTCACCGCCATGGGAACCAGCGACCGCGACAGCGGCCCGCACTGGCAGCACGCCATTGAAGCCTGCCTCGCGACCAAACCCAATTGAAAATCCACCCGACAGCGCCCATGAATCTCGACGTCTTCCTCTCGCCCGCCGACGCCGCCCGCGCTGCGGGCACCCTCCACCGTCTCGCCCGTCATGACCTCTCAGGTTTCTCCCTCACCGGCGGGGTCGCCATCGAATACCAAATCCACGCCCACGGCGGCCAACTTCAACTTCGCCCCCTGCACGACATCGACTTCCTCGTCGACTCCTTCGACGCTATTCCCCCCTCCCTCGGCGCCGAGTTGCTCCTCCGCCACATCCATCCCCACGACCCGCCCGCCAAAACCCTCCTCCAGGGTGTCGACCCCACAACCTCCGTCCGCATCGACATCTTCCGCGCCTGCGGACGCACCACAGCACGCGCCCAGACCGTCACGCTGGCTGGAATCCCCGTCCGCATCGTCTCTCTGGAAGATCTAACCGCGCGACACGCGCGCCTTTGCTGGGATCTCGTCGAAGGCAAGCCGCTCCCCCCGAAATACGCCCGCGACTTCCTGCGCCTGCTCGTCCCCGAGAACCAACCCACAGGCCCCATCGAAGCCATCTGGCACGAGCACCGCAAACCACAATTCGCAACAACCTTTGCAGAGGCCGCCCAGCAAATCCGCAGCGCCATCGAAGCGCGCCCCGATCTGCTCCTCCCGCCCAGTTACTCCACCGGCATTCACGAAGCCTGCGCCCGCTGCCACCCGACCCAGGCCTTCTCCCTCACCCCACCCAGCCAGATCCTCTCCCACCTCGGCTACTGCTGACGCCGACCCCTCACGGCCGCAGCGCGTAGGTCACATTGATGGTCGTGCGCACCTCCACTGGCTCGCCGTTCAGCAAATAAGGCTTGTACCCCCACTTGCCAACCGCTTTCAGAGCCGACGCGGTCAGCAGCGGCCCAGGGCTGCTGATCACCTCCATACCGTGAATCCGTCCGTCCTTCCCAATCTGCGCCTCGATCATCACCGTCCCCGAAAGGCTCGATTCCTTCGCTTCGTCCGGGTAAATCGGGTTGTCACCTTCGATCCGCTGGCCGTTCATCCGGCGCTCCGTAACATCCACCGCTGAAGCAGCGCCCGCCTTGGCATCGGCCGGTGGCGTCAGCGCCGGATCAGCCGGGTCCAAACCGCCAATCGCATTCACCATCACTGCAAGAATCCTGCGCCCGTTCACGGACTCGACCAGGGATCGCGGCAAATCCCGCTCCTGCATCCCAATAAAGTTTCCGTAGCTCTCCGTCACCCCGGCGCTCATCGATTTCAGGATCAGGATCGGCTGCTGCGGATCGAAGCAATACGTCGGAGGCTTCACGTTGTCCAGCGCCTCCGTGTAAGGGAAGGCGGCGCCACGCTGCTCGACGAACCGTTTGCCGATGATCTCCACGCAGGGCGCTTTCGCCTTGCCGAGTGCAATCGTGTCGCGCTTCAGCCAGGTATCCTTCGGGTTTTCGTCTTTTGCCCCGGGTAAAGGCGCCAGCAGCTCCCTCGGAAACTCCGTTTCAAAAAGATGCAGCGCATCCCCCCTGCTGGTTTCCAGTCGCTTCCCGTCGGCGGTATGCCATTCCGACTCCGTCCGGCTGCCCCGCGTCCACGTGCTGCGGTAGACCGACGGCGACGCCCACCAGTACTCATACGTCCCCATCTCGCCCGCTCGGCCATCCTGGTCGTAGATCTGGTAGCTGGCCTTAAACTGCCACGGCTTGAGCGCAGGGTTGGTGAAGTCGTACACCGGCGCGACCGCCGCCAAAAGAGCTTTCGGATCCTTGATGGACGAAGGCGTGACAGCGCGGTTCTGCGCCGCACTCAGCAGCGCAAACACAGGACAAGCAGCAGAAAGCAACCACCGAAAGACCCGCATAGCGCCGCCAGATTACCACGCAGAAGTGCAATTTTCTCCTCGGTCTGACGCCGCTCGCGAACTTCCCTACGGCATCGTCGGTCCGCGTGCTCGCAGCATCTTAGCCGTCCACCCTGCGCCTGGCAGTCCGCACGCGGCCAGCAGCGCCAGCTCCTTCTCCACGTCGTACTCCACCCGTCGCACCTGCGCCACGCCGTTATCGAGCAGCAAATACGATGCGCGCGCATCCCCGTCATACGGCAGTCCGACGCTGCCTGTGTT
>JBAVUB010000178.1:0-2269 GCA_049696575.1 Acidobacteriaceae bacterium
TGCGAACTCCCCGATGCTGACTTCTTTCACGCTGACTCCCTCGTCGCCGGGCCGATTCGAAGCGGCAAGATGAGTGTGCGGGCTCCCCCAAGGTGAGAGTCAAGGCTGCCGGCCGCCAGCCATCTCCCGGTAGCGGACGGGGGTTCTGCAACGGCGGGAACGCTACGCGCCCAGCGACGTTCCGGGACGCTCAACTCACGCTCAGCGGTGGCGAGGCCGGGCTTCGGGTGGGCCGGGGCCTTCCACCCCCCGGGCGCGCCGGTCAGCTCGCCAAGGCCACCCACGTACTGCAGCTCCGCGAAGCATAACCAGGATGGAAAAGGCTCACTGTCTTCAACCGCGCGCAAAGTCTCAGGAAATGTTCCATAGGCCATCGGACTCGAATTCAACAATCTTGGTTCGCGGATTCGACATTGTCGTAATGATTCTTCTAAATGAGATTCTCGATTGAATTATTCCCTCCACCTCGGCCCCATCTTTCTCCAACATGTCCGCGTCATTCTTCGTGAGATGCAACAGGCATTCTAGGGTGGCACCTTTGTCACCTCTCGTCGATCCGTCTATCGCACGGAGATTCAGTTTGTAGGTCTGACTGGATAGGGTCATGGTCTCAAGAGAGTACAGTCGTATCTTGTTCGCAGGAATGATACCCCGACCTGGTATGATAATCGTTTGCACCAGGCCGGAAGAGCCGGTCCGATACTCGGCCTTTTCGCCCAGCGGGTTTACTCTTTCTGTCCTTTCATATCGTTTCCATACGAAGTTCGGAACGCTCGGCATAGGGGAGCTATCAGGCCATATGGTTCCGAAGAGCCCCACCATAGTGGTTGGTAGAGCTCCTTTATTCAAAAAGGCAAAGTCTGCCGCAAGGATGATTCGTTTAGGATGGGACCCGGATGCCGCCGTGTAATGTACAAGTATTTCCTGGCCAATTTGAATACCCAGGCGAGGCTTCAATGTGTATTGATATACGAATGTAAGCAGAGGTGCGCTGGCCGCAAAGGCTGCGATGACAGCCGTAACGATGTCGTTCCAAGCTATCGACAATTTATTCTTCTTTCTGCCGGACTCGCGCAACGGAGAATTGCGAGACCGTTGTTGCCTTAGTGTCTGCTGTATTAATATTACGCTCTCGTGTCAGAACATCGAGCTTGTTCACGCGAGGCTTCCAATTCATGGCTGAGCTGGCTGGCTCGCTCACCAGGTATTCCGATCATACGAGCTTCACGAGTCGAGACGGCGATCTTTCGAACGTGGATTTCGGCCACCTACGGTACAGCGACCTCGTAGACGACAACGCAGCGATAAACATATCCCCCAGGCCTTATTGTCTCAGGCCATATCGCCTCTAGCCATGCACGGGACGGTATAGGTAAAGGATGGCTACGTCAAGACGCCCAGTAATCTAATTTACAGGCGACCACAGGCATCGCGCTCACATCGGCAGATGAGCATGCCCAAACCAGTGAGCCCGGGCATGGCGACCGCCACTCTCTCGGCCCGCTGGGGACCCAGACGCCGCAGAAGCAGCGTTCCTCGCGGTCACGCACCGCTATAAGCGGACAAATTGTCTTTGGCTCGAACCATTTCAGATCGCCGACTCGGTGCCCGAGGACCGTCAGGTGCAGGCGTCGCGTGCGGCGCCCATATCAGCCATTCCGGTGCGCTAGGTGGAGCTAGCTCGGAAAGACGCCGGCCGCCGGTCAAGGGTTAGCAAGAAGAAGAGAGCGGTTTACAGACTGCTGGCATACGTCTTCAGAACTGTGGCGATGCGTCTGACTGCTGAACTTGGACCCCGTGTTCGCCAGACAATCACAGGGCTGACCGAAATCTGGACAAAGACCATTATCGGGTTGCTACGGGCTTTGCCGGTATGCTCCGCGTATTGCGCTGGTTAGGCACGAAGGCCGGAGTTCGTGCGCGGCCATCTGCTGCAGACGCCAGTTCGTCTGCTCATGCTGCGCGTTGATCCGGGTCAACGTCAACGCTCGCGCCGCAGCACCTCCGAATGGGCTGACTAACGGGCGGTGTCTATTCGCGAACGGACGTCGAGTTTTTCGGGATGGGGACGCGGGTCGCGATGGCCCGCTGGGATAGCAAGAGCCGGGTGGCGATCTCCGGGTTGGGCAATCCCTCCTTTACGAGGACCGCGAGCTTGACCTCTGTCATAGTGAGGCTGTCCCAGCCGCTGCGCGCCCGCCGGTATTTGGTGTGCGGCCCGCGCCGGATGCCATGCCATGGGCGCGGAACGCGGCCTGCAGCCGCGCCA
>JBAVUB010000179.1:0-7881 GCA_049696575.1 Acidobacteriaceae bacterium
ACGTTCAGCATTATTAAGCCAGACGCGATGCGGAAGGGTCACGCGGGCGCCATTCTTGCGGACCTTGAGAAGGCTGGGTTCAGGATTGTCGCCATCAAGAAGCTGTCCATCTCGAAACCGCAAGCTGAGGGGTTCTACTACGTCCACAAAGAGCGCCCGTTCTTCGATTCGCTGACGACATTTATGTCGTCGGGGCCGATGGTGGCGCTGGTGCTGGAGAAGGAGAACGCGATCGGCGATCTGCGCAAGCTGATGGGCGCGACCAATCCGGCGAATGCCGACGAGGGAACGATCCGGAAAAAGTACGCCGGATCGATCGAAGAGAATGCGATCCACGGGTCGGACGCGGCGGAGACGGCGCAGTTCGAGATCGGATATTTCTTCGCCGGCCACGAACTCATCTGAAGCAGAGGTTAGAAGTCAGGTCGTCTTCATGATTTCCAGCGTGAGCGATTCCATGCGCGACTGCACCAAGCGGTCCACGTTGCCAAGCACGCGCAGATAGACGATCAGAGAGACGGCCGCGAACACCAGCAGGATGGGGGTCGCCCACCAGTTGTGCCCGAGAAGACCGCAGGGCACGAGAACCGCAGCGCCTGCCGCGAGAATTCCGAGCTGGGTGAGCATACTGAGGAGGCCGTTGCCGACCGCACCGGTTTCGCGGCGGATGCGCGCCATGTTGACGCGATACGGCATGTTGATGGAAAGCAGATTGCCGACCGCGAAGTTGGCGGGAACAGCAAAGAGCAGCCAGGCAAGAGTGGCGGCGACGATGGCGGGCCCGGGCATGCCGAATCGGAAGATGACCAGCGCGGAAATCAGAACCGCCTCCAGCAGAAAAATCACGAAATGAAAGAAGTTTTTGCCGAGGATGACAGTGCGCATGGGCGTGGGCGAGAGAAAGAAGAACTGGATGCCGTCGCCCTCGGCGCCGAGGTTGTTGCAGATGAGGCGGGTGAGACCGAGGAAGGCCCAGACCATGCCGATGGGGAGCGCGTATTCGATGCGGATGCTGGAAACTTTGCCGCCGCGCATGGCGCCGCCGAAGACGACGACCATGACCAGCGGGGCGGCGAGGTTGTAGAGCATAGGTCCGCTGCGCATCAGGTAGCGCAAATCTTTTTCAAAGACGGCCGCGATCGGACCGGAGAAGTCGAGGACGGGCGGGCGGCGGACCTTGCGTGAGGACGCTGCAGAGGCGCGAGGGGCTTCGCTGAGATTCTCACCGCGACTTTCGGAGCGGAGGCGGAGAACGAGCAGGCCCCCCGCACCGAGGGTGTAGAGGCCGAGCCAGCCCAGCGATGCGGCTCCCCGGAAGGGGTGGTGTTGCATGGCCTGGGCGATGGAGTTGGTGGCGAGGCCGGGCGGGAAAGCTTTCTGTACATTCCAGACGCTGCTGGGGAGATGGATGGGGGCTCGTTGGGTGGGAAGGTGGGGCGCGGAGCGGTATTGATGGAAGGCCGGGTTGAGGACCTGCGCGCCGAGGGCGAGGAAGAGGAAGATGGCGGTGACGATTTCGCGGGTGCGGCGCTGGGCGAGCCAGCGTTCGATCCAGGCGAGAATCGTGCGGGAGAGAAGCAGGTTGAAGAAGACGAAGAGCGCGAGGGTGAGCGCGGTCCAGACGAAGAGATCGGGGCGGGCGACGGTGATGCCGATGCCGATGGCTGTGGACCACAACAGGCCGATCAGCGTAGAAGGGGCGGCGAGACCGTAAACGAGAAAGAGCACAAGCCAGGTGCCAAAGCTGACGGGGTAGCGGAGGAGGTGGCTGAGCTCGGGATTTTGTCCGGCAAGCGCGGGCGCGAGCGCGGCGAAGAACTGCCAGGCGAGGAAGAGCACCCAGAGGAGGACGGCGATGGCCAGGCCGCGTCCGCTCGCGGCTCCAAAGTACGCGCCGATGCCGAGGCCGATGGAGGGACCGATGGCAATCGCGCCGAAGACAAAGAAGGTGAGGATGCGCGCGCCCAGCTCGACGTTGCCGCGGCGGGTGCGGAGACCATTGAGGAAGATGCGGGTCTGGATCCAGGCGAGTGCTGCATACTGGCTGCGAGCGAGGGGCGAGAGGAATCCCCAGCGAGGAGTGGAGGTGGGGCGCTCTACGCCAGCCACGAAAGTTCCTGGACGGCTTCTTCGGGGGTTTCCGATCCTGCGCCGCTGACGATGCGGAGGAAGAGCTCCTCGAGGGTGAGCTTTTCTTCCGGCTGCGGGCCGGAGAGAGTGGCGGCGACACCGGCGCGGAGTTCGTCGAGCGAGCCATTGGCGACGAGGCGGCCCTGATGGATGATGGCGACGTGGCTGCAGAGGCGCTCGACAATTTCGAGCACATGCGAGGTGAGGAAGATGGTGGCGCCGCGCTCGGTCATGCGCTGGAGCATGGCTTTGAGCGTACCGGCCGCGATGGCGTCGACGCCTTCGAAGGGCTCGTCGAGGAAGAGGATTCGTGGGCCGTGGATGACGGCGGCGGCGAGGGCGAGCTTTTTCTGCATGCCATGGGAGAAGTCGGTGACCAGCTTTTTCGGTTCGCTGGCGAGGTTCATGAAGTCGAGGAGTTCTTCGGTGCGGCTGTTGGTCGTGTCGCGATCAAGGCCGTACATGCGGCCGACGAAGCGCAGGTACTCCGAGGCGGTGAGGCGGCCGAAGAGCGCGAGGCCCTCGGGGACGACGCCGATCTGGCGCTTGATTTCGAGAGGGTGGGTGGCGAAGTCGAGACCGAGAAGCTCGATGTGGCCGGAGGTGGGGGCGAGCAGCCCGGTCATCATTTTGATGGTGGTGGATTTGCCGGCACCGTTGGGTCCGAGGAAGCCGAAGAACTGACCGGCCGCGACGTTGAGGGTGACGTTATCGACCGCGATGAAGGTGCCGAAGCGGCGGGTGAGGTCGCGGATGGCGATAGCGGGAGAATCCATTGGAGGCAGGATAGCAGGGAGGCATCGGGTTTCGTTCTGCGCCGCCCAGCGTCTAATTGTCCGAGCATGAGTCAGAGTTGGCCGGCTGCTGGCCGCGACTGGGCTACACTGGCATGTTTGTCAAGCTGTCTCTACGAGACTGAGGGCTGCATGCTGTTGTCGAAGAGCGGGGCCGTGCCGCGGGATCTATTTGTTCTGATTTTCCTGGTTCTCCTGATTCTTCCGGGCGGCAGAGCTATCGCGCAGCAGGCACCTGGAGAGAGCACGTACTACGCGCGCCGGAACAGCTTTGGTGTTTTTGGCGCGTATTCGAGCGACTCGAGCCACATTTTGCTGGGCGATGCGGAGCGCCGGAAGCTGGTGGACATCGGCGGGTCGTACGGCCGGCGCCTTGTGCTGAACAACACGGTGAACTGGATGTACAGCGCCGAGGTGCTGCCGGTGGCGCTGGAGAGCGATCCGCTGAGCGCCAACGTGAACCACCAGACAGCTCCGACGAATGCGACCTATATGTACACGCTGCCCTTTGCGCCGGTCACCTGCGCCGTGACGACAACACCGTACTCGGTCACCAATCCCGAGACAGGCGTCACTTATACCGGCACGGAAACCTCCTATTGTCATGGACGTCAGTGGACGATTGGCGAGGCGATTTCGCCTTTTGGGATGCAGTGGAATTTTCTGCCGCGACGTCGTTTGCAGCCGTTTGCGATCGGGCATGGAGGATACATGTACTCGACGCGAGCGATCCCGGTGGATGGGGCGGGGTCTTTCAATTTCACGTTCGATGGCGGGATGGGCCTGGAATGGTACCGAACGCGCACGCAATCGATGCGCGCCGAGTATCGGTATCACCACATTTCGAATGACGACACGGCGAACGCGAATCCAGGGATCGACAGCGGGGTGCTCCAGGTAACGTATTCGTGGGGCCGGTGAGGCCAGTGCTGGGGGTTCATTGGCTGGAGGCGCGGGATGGTTGCGGTGCCGCTCTCACAGAATGATGAATGGATCAGGTTCCGGCTCGGGGATCGATTTCGCGCGACCGTTCTGAAGCCATTGCCAGCCAGCCCCAATCCGCTCCGAGGCGCGGAATAAGCTGCCGGCTGTGAGATTGCCGAGGACGCGATGGTGTCCAACGGCAGCCAACGCCATGGAAGCCAGGCATCCACAGCGAGAGCAGTCCGGATCGCCGCCGAACTGACAGGGAACAATCTCGGTGTTGAGATCCGCGGTCAGGCTGTGGGTTGTGCGCGCGAAGATGCAATCGGCCGGGCTCTGCGGCGGGCTAAGGAATTCACGAAGCATTGCATCCGGCATCTCGAGTTTAGGGAATACGCGGCGCAGGCGCCGCAGGTCATCGACAACGTAGTCGCGCTGCTCATGGGTAAGTATTTCGGGGCCGGTCGCTCCGCGTTGAGGAGTGAACAGGCTGAACCACACTCTCTCAATTTCCGGCCGCGCGCACCAGAATCGCAGGAACTCCTCCAGGTATCCTGGTCGCGCCGCGATGTTGCCGGTAATGGTGGAGTGAATCGTGATCTTCGCTGCTGCAATATTCTGGAGAATGCGCGCATAGGTGGCAGGCTTGCGACGCTCATCGTGATCCGGCTGAAGGCCGTCAATGGACACGACGACGTTGAGGAGGCTGAAACGGCTCCACTCCGCCGGGATTGGCCGAAAGGCGCTGGTGACAAGCTGGGTGTAGATGCGGCGCGCGTCCAACTCGGGAAGGATCATCTCGACTTCGCGGTAGCGGACGAGGGGATCTCCTCCGACGAGAGAAACGTGGACAGGTTTTTCCTGGTCGACGATGGCCAGAATCCGCCGCACCAGGTCATCGCCCTTGAAGTCAGAGAGCTGGCGCAGCCCGGTCTCTCCGCCCAGATGCGCAGGATCGAAGGCATAGCACCCTGGGCAACGCAACGGACATTCCTTCGTAATCTCGATCGACAGCACCGGTTTTCTGCCGGCCAGAATCCGGGTCCAGGCCTGCAACACCTCAGCGGTTTTCATGGGGAAATCCTGTCGAGAACATTATGGGTGGTACGGTGAATTTCGATTTGTGGTGGATTCATCGGTCTTGAGCCTCTGCACAGAGAACAATGACCGGACCGTCCTTGTTAGCTATTTAGATGTTCCGATTTGCCGTCCGCGAGCCCGATTCGTTCTACCGTGGGTGCCGGACTGTACCTGGGGACGGCAAAATTATTGGACGCTGGCAAAACAGAATCGGTTTCAATAAAACGAAGCCTGTAACGTCCTGGAAGGCGAGGACGACTCGCTGGCTGCAATGTTTTTGTCGGCGCAGTGAGGAAATCCGTTGCTCGGTTGCGCTCTGCTATGCTGGGAAACCGTTTGGAGGGGTCGATGAGAAAACCTGGTTTTCTGCTGACCGCTGTTGCTCTTTGCATTGGGGGATGCACGGCGGCTCGGGCGCAGAGTGCGCCGGAGAAGTCTTCGGAGGCGAAGCATCCGATTGTGCTGCATGCGGCGCGGCTGTTCGATGTGGAGGCTGGGAAGATCGTGACGCCGGGCGAGGTTTTGGTAGACGGCGAGCGGATTGTGGCGGCGGGAGCGTCGGTGGAACATCCGGCGGGCGCGGAGGTGATTGACTTAGGAGATTCGACGCTGATGCCGGGATTGATCGATGCGCACGTACATTTGTTTCTGCATCCTGGCGCGGAGGATTTGCAGACGGTGGAAGAGAGCGTGCCGCAGCGGACGATTCTGGCAACGCTGGCGGCAAAGGCCGATCTGATGGCGGGGTTCACGGCGGAGCGCGACATGGGGACGGAGGGCGCTGGGTCGGCGGACACGGCGGTGATGCGGGCGATCCAATCGGGGCTGATTCCGGGGCCGCGGCTGCGGATCAGCGGGAATGCGATTTCGATTCTGGGCGGACACGAGGACGCGATCCGCTACAACCCGGCGCAGCATGTGCTGAGTAACGCGGATTATGCGAACGATGCGGAGCAGATTGTGGAGACGATCCGCGAGCAGCACAAGGAGGGGTCGACGTTTGTGAAGATTTACGAGACGGGGCCGGACAGCCTGGTTGCGGGCGGGCAGCCGGGGATGGCGCCGGTGGCGGGCGATCCGGAGTTCTGGGATTTTCATTCGCCGTACCAGTACACGGAGGCGCAGCTAAAAGCGGGTGTGGAAGAGGCGGCGCGGCTGGGGACGAATGTGGGCGTGCACGATCAGGGCGAGCCGGGGGCGCTGTATGCGGCGGAGGCGGGCGTGGCATCGATTGACCACGCGACGCAGCTGAGCGAGGACACGATGCAGCTGATGAAGGCAAGGCATATTCCAGCGGTACCGACGTTCACGATTTTCGAGTACTTCGCGGATCATGCTCCGTCGCCAGCCGCGGCGGCGCGGGAACACGCGATGCTGGACTACAAGATTCATGAGTTCAAGCGGCAAGTAGCGGCGGGCGTGCCGATGGCGGTGGGCTCGGATGTGGGGCCGTTTCCGCACGGAACGCAGGCGAAGGAATTCGAGCTGATGGTGCAGTACGGAATGACGCCGGTGGCGGTGCTCGAGGCGGATTATCTGAACGGCGCGCAGATTCTGACGTGGCAGGACAGGATCGGAAAGCTGAAGGCCGGGTATTACGCGGATGTGATTGCGGTACCCGGGAATCCGCTGGAGGATATTACGGCAGTGGAGCGGGTGGGGTTTGTGATGAAGGGCGGCGTCGTTTACAGGCGATAGGGAGCAGGGGTCAGGAAAGCTGGTCTGGGGTGGTGTGAAACGGATTCACGACTGTCACACCATCGAGAGTCTGGCCTGGCTGAAGATCTTCGGTAAGGAGCCAGCGGCAGGAGGCAGCTTTGGCTGCGGCCACGATCAGAGAATCCCAAAAAGAGAGGCGATAGCGGTCCTGGACTTTCCAGGCACGCTCGAGAAGCGGTAGATCGACTGACACTGGATGCCAGTCGAGCAAGTAACGAACCTCGGCGCGGATCTTCTCGACAACTTCCGGCTTTCTTTTAGTCGCTGCGAAGAAGAATTCCTGAAGCACCTGGAAGCTGATCCGTCCGGATCGGTTTTTCCAGAGTTCTTCGATCCAAAGGGATGCCCTTTGCTGCTTCGCTGGGTCGGTTCCGTCCACCCAGTATACGAGCACGTTGCTGTCAACGAAGGCCGGCGCGCTCATGCATCTCTTCCCGAGTCAGGCGTTTTCCATCGCTTCTGAACAAGGGCTTGCCCGAAAGCGCCCGGCGCATGGACTTCTCGTAATTATTGTTTTCCATCATGCGCTGTTTAAGGATGCCGGCAAGCAGTCGGGAAACGCTTGTGTCCTGGCGCGCTGCTTCAAGACGAGCCCAGCGGGCGACGTCTTCTTCGAGAGTGAGGGTCACGTTGCGCAGTGCGGTTTTCATAGCACGATTTCAGTGTAGCACAGTTTCTGTGTTTTCGTGTAACAATCAGGCTGACGCAGGGAGGCTGGCAATTTCCTTCCGGCTTCGCGCCCGTGGTACAAGAAGGTACGTTTCCCCGTCTGAGGCGTGAGCGGTTTCCCTGTCCGAAACGGATCGAGCCCTGTCGCAGCCCAATCGGCATCCGAATAACGGACAGTTATGACGACACTGCCTCTGCGGGGGATTTTCGAGCACCCGCTGCTCCGCGACTACTTTATGGACACCGCCTTCGACGAGATGTTCGATGCGGACGGGGCGATTCGTCTGCACTATCAGGCGTTGTTCAATGAACTGACGACGCTGCCGCCGGAGGAGATCCGGAGGCGGAAGCAGTCGGCGGACGCGTCGTTCCTGATGCAGGGGATCACCTTCACCGTGTATGGGCGCGAGGAGGGGACGGAGCGGATTTTCCCCTACGATCTGATTCCGCGGCTGGTGACGGGTGAGGAGTGGGACCGGATTGAGCGCGGACTGACGCAGCGGATCACGGCGCTGAATCTGTTTCTGCACGATGTCTACAACGACCAGAAGATTCTGGCGCAGGG
>JBAVUB010000180.1:0-4338 GCA_049696575.1 Acidobacteriaceae bacterium
GCCGTGAAGACTCCGCAGCCGAGCGACAGGAGGTGTGGGGAGCGACTCTAACACCGCGCCATCCGCGTGGAGTGGTGCGGGGCTGCCCTCGCGCATGGGTTGCACGGTGATGCGTACTGTGTGCGGGTTAATGGAGAACACGGATACCTCCATCTCGGCGCTCGTCTCTGCATGCGAGAGTATCCGGAGCGGGGAGGCTGGCTGGCGGGCGAGCGCCAGGGTGCCGGTCGACAGCATGCCCTTGAGGGCAGCGCGGCGGGTCAGAGAATCATTCATCGGCCGTCAGCCTCCCGCTCCTTTCGCGCGCAGTAGCTCTTTGCCATCGGCAATAATCTGGCTTAGGTGGTAGCAGTGATGTTCTTCAGATAGACGGAGTAGCGCTCATCCATGATCTGGTTGAGTGGAACCAGAGTGTGCCTGGGGCCACGACCGGTGGTCTCAAAGCGCAGCGGGTACTGATAGGACGCCTCGCCACGCTGAACCCAGACGGTGTCCGGCGCGGGCGGCGCGGCCGGAACCAGATTGCCGTTTGCGTCGCGATGCATGCGTCCGCGCAGATCGACCGTGGGCATCGGATAGCCATCGTCAAAGCCACGCGGCCCGGAGCCACCATAGATCATCCCTGTTGTCAGTCCTTCTGTGCCCAGCAATGCGGCCAGCACCAGCGGCCCGTACATCGCCGCCTGTATCGACTTATCGTCGGGGGCTGCCTCGACATGGAGAGTAAGGGGCAAATCGATGACGACGGTATCTCCTGTCTTCCAGGCATGCTCCAGCTTCACGTACGAGGAAGGTGCAGCGGTAGTATTCTGCGGTTCACCGTTGATGCTGACGGTCGCGCCCTGCGTCGCCCAGTACGGCAAGCGAATCTGCAGCGCTGTTGGGGAAGAGGGTGCAGACTCCACGGCGAGCGTGATGCGTTCGTCCTCGGGCAGTTTTGTGGTCAGCCGAAACTTCAGACCTCGCTCCTTCCAGTCCAGTGTCGAGGGAATGAAGAGATTCACGAAAACGGAATCGTCGTCGTGGAAATACACAGAGTTGGTGAGCTTCGAATACTCCTCCGAACCCGTGCCGGTGCAACACCAGAACGCGTCAAAAGGCGTGCCGAAGGTTTTGTACATGCCAGGCTGCAGCGGCACATAGTACATCAACATGCCGTTGCGGTCCTGGGTGCCATAGCGGACGTTGTAGAGCAGCCTCTCGTAGTAATCGAAGAATTTTGGGTCTGGGTTCTGGCCGTAGAGATGCCGGGCCAGCTTCATCATGTTGTACGAGCAGCAGCACTCCTCGGCTGCCGGGCCAAGCTGGGTGGCGATGGCATCGGGTGCGTGCCACATTTCGCCGTTGCTGGTACCCCCCGTACAGTAAATATGGTGATCGGTCACTATCCTGTAGAAGTTTTGGCTGATCTGCTGGTAACGCGTGTCGCCCGTTAGTTCGTATCCGCGCGCCGCGCCGATCATTTTGGGAATATTCGTATTGGCGTGGTTGTGATCGAGTTGATCCTCATTCGCCGCGAGTGGGTCGAAGATCTTGTGGTGCTCGAAGCGATATCCCAGGTCGCGATATTTCGCGTTGCCGGTGATAGCGTACAGGTTGAACGCCGATTCCATCATGCCGCCGTGCTCCACCAATAGCACGTGCTGCCAGTCATCGTCGGTGAAGCTGCTCGCATAGGTGTTGGCCCAGTCCGCCATCCGCTGAGCCATCTCGAGCGCCTGTTGGTTGCCGGTGTGCTGATACATGTCGATGAGTCCGGCAAGGATCTTGTGATAGGTGTAGAAGGGCGCCCACACGCGCTCGTGCTTCCGCAGACGATCATAAAAAGTGGTCGGGTAGGCACCCAGATACCCGTCTTTCGCCTGGCACTCCGCGAGCGTTGCCACCAGTTCCTTCGCTTTCGCCGCGATGAACGTATCGCCGGTGCTGGCGTGCATGAGCGCGCATGAGGAGAGATAGTGGCCGACATAGTGGCCGCGCAGTTCGCAGTCGGGCGCTTCCCATCCACCCAGTGGATCGGCATCGGTGGGGAGGCCGGCCGTCACGCGGAAGTTATAGGCCAGCCGCTCGTTGGGCAGTGAGTAGAGAAAGCTGCGGTTCAGCTCCATCGTGTCTTTCCAGAAACTGGGGAGCAGGCGTACCTGGGGCATGGGGAAGGGCTTCGCCTTCCACTGCACTTTCGCAACCGCTGCGCTGGTCAGGTTTTGTGTCGCAGTATCTTCGGCAACGCTCTGAACTGGGGCCGTCGCCTTCTTGCCGGCCTTGTCGGAGAAGGCGTGAGCTGCGCCGGGCACCAGCGCCGCGGCTCCGGTAACAGCGGCTCCACTCAGGAATCCTCTGCGCGTCAGTCTGCGATTCATGATCTTCACCTCGTCGGACCGTTTGCGCGATTGCGCGCGCTGCGGTTCCTGTTTTCAGAATAGACACACATCGTTCATAACTCATATGGGGAACCGGGGAGGTGTAATTCGTCAGCTCATGGTCGCAATCACCTCGAACTTTCGTTGGCCGCTCGTCGAGAAGATCGCGGCATCCTTGTGACGCCCACCGGGTGTGACAGTTTTACCGTTGACGGTCAGCCCAGCCATCGATTTATCCGGAGGCAAGCGGAAACTCACGTGCAATTCCGCGGGCTGCTCTTTCTCCGGCAGATCAATGACCGCCGCCAGTTGTTGGTTGCCGCGCGGCTCGATCCGGTAGTCGACCCGACCCCATCGGGTAGGGGCTCGCTCGATCCCGATTGGTTTTCCCGCGGTCATCCAGGCGCGGGGCAGCGCTCGCCCAAACGGCTACGTCGGGCCGGCGCACGGTATCGATGTCGAGAGTCATGTCGGTTCCGGAACAAACAGTTCCCAGGGTGTGGAGCCGGGGAATCCCGGGAGCGAGAAACTGAGCCGGTCCCTGATCACGTTGCCGGAGACCGGAGAAGGGCGTCACAATGGTTCTCCCTGGCTCGGTTCAGAACGCACACCCACCAGATCTTCCGTGCCGGGTAATCTTCGATGGAACAACATGGCTGGGCATCTCGCCCGGACGCTACGCCTTCCAACCGCGCATGGGATGCGGACCGCGGCGTGTCGCGCAGGTTCTGATTCTATCGGTGATGCTCGCGATTTTCTGGCTTGCCTGCGTGGCCGATCTCAATCCACATGACATGATCCTCGGCGCGCCGGCCGTGATCCTGTCCGTGGCATTTTCCTTCTTTACCATTCGCAGTCTACCCATCCGTTTCCGGCCCTTGTTGAATGACCTGTTCCAGGTTTGGCGTCTCCCCTGGTACATCTTCAGTGATCTCGCACAGATTTCATGGGTCCTAATGAAAGATTTCACAGGCCAGCCCGCCGCATCGCTCTTTCGCTCCGTGCCCTGGGGCCCGGTGGCTGACAATGGCATGGATACCGCGAAACGAACACTCGCAGTCGCTTATACAACCGCCGCTCCCAATTTCATGGTTGTTGGCATTGATGCGCAACGAGGCCAGATGCTCTTCCACCAGGTGCAGAAAAGCCGCGTTCCGATCATGACGCAGCGCCTCGGCGCCGGGAGTGGCTATTGAATCCCTGGATTGCCACGGCCGTTGTTACAGGAGCTTGCCTAGTCCCCTGCGCGTGGACCTGTCTGCACGGCCCGGTCGAAAAGCGGCTGGTGGGGCTCGAAATGACCGGGATTCTGGTCACGATTCTGCTGGTGCTGCTCACCATCGGCTACGGCCGGCTCGTATTTGTCGATATTCCGCTAACTCTGGCGCTGCTCTCCTTCGGCGCGGGCCTGGTCTTCGCGCGCTTCCTGGAGAAACATTTGTGACAGTGCACGCCATCGTTGTCGATACCCTGCTCGCCATCACAGCGCTCGCCTGTTGGCTCGGCGTTCTCGGTATGGTTCGCATGCGCGATCCATTTCAGGCACTCCACTATCTTTCGTTTCCGGCGATACTCGGCATGGGCGCACTCACAATAGCGATGTTTGTCCAGACCGGCTGGAGCCAGGCATCGTGGAAGTGCGGCATCATCCTCGTCATATTTCTCGCATCGAATTCCATCGGCACGCATGCAGCGGCCCGCGCCTTCCGGCGGAGGCAAAAAGGCCATTGGGAACCGCTGCCGACGGATCCGGAAGTCGAATTCCTCGCGGGCAGGCCCCCGCAATGATGTATCTCGGGATTGGCTTGCTCGCACTCATTGCGGTCAGCGCATTCGTGATTGTGCGCACCGATGACGTAACCAGTCAGTTGCTCGCACTCGGCTTTTATGGACTGCTGTTTGCCCTGATGTTCTTTCTTTTCCAGGCACCGGATGTGGCGCTCTCCCAGGTCACGGTGGGCGCGATCGCATTGCCGCT
>JBAVUB010000181.1:0-4980 GCA_049696575.1 Acidobacteriaceae bacterium
CCTCATGCCTGGTCCGGCCGCCGCGAGCCAACCGACCGTGACCAGTGCTTCTTCCGTCGTGCCCAGCACCACGCTCGCTTCGATGCAAACGCCTGACCAGGCTCCCGCCGTCGACAAGGTGACGCCCTTTGCAGACGCGTGGTGGGGCTGGCTGAACGGCAATCCTCGTACCATCGATTGCCCGCTGTGCACGAAGTACTTCACGCCGGAAATCCGCGTCGATACGAATTACAATCTGGACTTGAATCACCCCGCCGACGACACCATCAACGGCTCCAGCGAAATTTTCCGCGCCCAGGAGATCCAGCTGGAACAGATGGGCGTAGGCGGCGATTTGTTAATCGACCACGTGCATGCCCGCCTGATGACCCAGTTCGGCATGTATTCCGTAACCACACCGCGCAATGACGCCAGCGTAAGCCGCGGCCAGTGGGATCTCGATAATGCCTACCGCTACGTCTCAGAGGCGTATGGCGGCTATCACTGGGACCGCATGCACGGCATTAATCTCGATGCCGGCATCTTTCTCTCCTACATCGGCCTGTTCAGCTTTTATAAC
The DNA here is from genome assembly GCA_049696575.1 of Acidobacteriaceae bacterium. Taxonomy (GTDB): domain Bacteria; phylum Acidobacteriota; class Terriglobia; order Terriglobales; family Acidobacteriaceae; genus Palsa-343. The sequence continues at coordinate 560 of JBAVUB010000181.1, forward strand.
TTCGATAACTGGGCCTATCAGCCGTCCTTTGTCTCCTCCAACACGCCGTGGTTTTTTAATGGCGTGCGCGGGCAGTTCTATCCCACGCAGCACCTGAAGATCGAGCCCTGGTTCATCAATGGCTGGCAGTCCTATGCGCGTTTCGGCACCAAGCCGGGCATGGGCGGGCAGATCAAGTGGACCCCAACCACCAGTATCAATATCATCTCCAACAATTACGGCTACGGTGAGGATGACTTTGGCATTCACGGACGCACACGGTTCCACACCGACAACAGCTTTGAGCTGAAGTACTACGACCGGCCAGATAACAAACTCGACCGTGTGGCTTTCTCGTTCACCGGCGATGCCGGCTGCGAAAGCGGCAGCGGAGTGGCCTGCACCGGATCGGCCGATCACAAAATCCTCACCCCGGCTACGTCCACAACGCCCCCCGTCTACTACCAGAAGCAGAGCTTTCTCGGCTGGATGCTCTACAACCGGTTCTGGCTCGATAAGGACAAGTATGGGCTAACTCTTGGCGGCGGCCAGATCAACAACCCCGGCCGGTATCTCGTCCTGCTGCCTCCTATTAATGGAGCCACAGCAGTGACCGGCAGCGCCTACTTCCCGGAGGATCCGGGCCAGCCCTTCCATGGCACGGACGGGACCATCACCTGGGACTACATGCCCACCCAGTACATCACCTTCCGCAGCGAGTACGGCTATCGTCACTCAGATGTGCCCTACTGGGCTGGCCGCGGCGGCTCAACGCCTCCCGGAGGCAACACTTACACTGCCATTGGCAGCCCGGCAGACTTTACCTGCACGAACGGATCAACGTCAGCGGACTCCGGCCTTGGATACACAACCATGCCGGGCCTGAAATACAACCAGGAATATGCGGCTAACATCGCCGCTGCCAAAGCCGTGTGTGCCGCAACTCCGAGTTACCCCAATCTGTGGCAGGCCGATATGCGTCGCGACCAGCAGCTCATCACCTTCGCCATCCTGGTCAAGTTCTAACGGAGTCGCAGATGCTTGCTCGTTCGAATACCGGCTCTCGGTCAGCGGCTTTATCTCGGACCCTTGGCGCACGCTCCTTCTTTATGGCTCCCTTACGAAATCCTTATCCCGGCCTTAGCGACGCGCCACCTCTACTGGGGAGGGCTTCGAACCGGCCTATGACACCGCGTAATCTGCTCGTCCTGCGTCGGGCTCTTCTGCCCGTCCTCTTCGTCTCCGTCTGCCTGCGGGGCGCGGCACAAACCACATCCACGGCCGATGACGTCGCGCAACTGAAGCAGCTCGTCTTCGACCTCGAGCATCGCGTCGCTGTTCTCGAACAACAGAACCAACAGCTGCGCTCCCCCGTGGTTCCCTCGGGCAGCACGGGCCCACAAGCCGCCGCCGCCCTGGTGTTAGCGTCCGCAGAGCTGCGCCCTTCAGGCACGACATCGGTCCTCCCGGCCCAGGCCGTCGCAACAACAACTCCCGCGCCCTCGCCGCTTCCCGGCACATTGCCCGGCGGCGCGACTCTCAATTACACCTTCGATGGCTATTACGAGGGCAATTTCAACAACCCCACGGGTCGCGTCAACGATCTCCGCGCGTATGACGTCCTCAGCAATGTCTTCAGCATCAACCAGGCGGATTTCATCTTCGATCTCGATCCTGACTTGACTGTCCATCGCCCCTACGGCTTCCGTGTCGATCTGCAATTTGGCCAGGCCACCGAAACCCTGCAGGGTAATCCGACCAACGAGACCCGTCCCGAGATCTACCGCAATATCTTCCAGGCCTACGGCTCCTATATTGTTCCCGCCGGCCAGGGAATCCACGTCGACGTTGGCAAGTGGGCCAGTTCTCTTGGCATCGAGGGCAACTACACCAAAGACCAGCAGGATTACACCCGCTCGTTCTACTTTTACTTCCTGCCCTTTTACCACGCGGGTGCGCGCGCCAGTTATCAGCTTACGAATAAGCTCACAGTGAACTACTGGGTCGTCAACGGAACCAATCAGTCCGAACCCACCAATGGGTTCAAGGACGAGATGTTCGGCTTCGTAGCTCAGCCCGCAAAAACCCTGAGCTGGACAATGAACTACTACCTCGGGCAGGAACATCCTGATTCTGTTCCCGCCACCAATTGCACCGTTCCTGTGCAGCCGGGGCTGTGTCTCGCACCGATCAACCCAGCTCCGAACGGGAAGACTCACATCTTTGACAGCTACGCGACCTGGCAGGCGCGCGCCAAACTCACCTTTTCCGTTGAAGGCGATTACTTCATCCAGCGCCAATGGGTCAACACCGCTCCCGGCGAGTCGTCGGCTCCCTCCCACGTCGATGGCGGCGCCGCCTACGCGCAATATCAGCTGAACCCGCGCGCCGCTCTCGCCGCTCGCACCGAGTATCTCTCCGACCGCGGCGGACTCTTCAGCAACCAGACGCAGGCGCTCAAAGAGGTCACCGGCACTTACAAATACACTCTGAGTGAGAACTTCGACGCTTTTCTCGAATACCGTCGCGACTGGAGCAATCTCCTCTATTTCACTACCAACAATCCAGCCGCACCGTCCAGCCATCAGGACACAGCCCTGCTCGGCCTCGTCTGGTGGTATGGCGGCAAACAAGGATCCTGGTAGAAAGGGACCGTTATATGTCCGACCTGCTCATGATTGTCTTCTCCATCGCCTTCTTCGTGGTCGCTCTCCTCTACGTCAACGCCTGCGAGAAGCTGAGGTAACTATGAACATCACAACCGGGATCATACTGCTCATCACTGTCCTTCTGTTCGGCTACCTGATCGTCGCCTTGCTTTATCCGGAGAAATTCTGAAATGACTGCCAATGGATGGCTGCAGTTTCTCGTGTATTTCGTGGTGCTTCTCGTGTGCATGCGCCCTCTGGGCCTCTACATGGCCCGCGTCTTCAACGGCGAATATGACTTTCTGCGCCCCGTCGAGAGCTTCATTTACCGCATTTCCGGCGTTCGCCGTGACGAAGAGATGTCCTGGCGTGGGTATGCCGCCGCCATGCTGCTGTTCAGCTTCGCTTCGCTCGTCCTCACTTATCTCATCGAGCGGCTCCAGCACATTCTTCCGTGGAATCCGCAGCACCTGCCTGGAGTCGGGGCTCTCCTCGCCTGGAACACCGCCGCATCCTTTACCACGAATACCAACTGGCAGGCCTACACGCCCGAAACTACCATGAGTTACTTCACGCAGATGGCCGGCCTCGCCTATCACAACTTCTTCAGTGCCGCCGTCGGCATCGCTGTCGCCATCGCCCTCGTGCGGGGTATTTCCCGTCGCGAATCGAAAACCATCGGTAATTTCTGGGCGGATACCACCCGCGCCTGCCTTTACGTGCTCCTGCCCATCTGCATCGTCTATGCGCTCGCACTCGTCAGCCAGGGAGTGATCCAGAACCTGCATCCCTACACCGTCGCTCATACACTCGAGCACCAGACGCAAACCATCGCCCAGGGCCCCGTCGCTTCTCAGGAAGCGATCAAGATGCTCGGCACCAACGGGGGCGGCTTTTTCAACGCCAACAGTTCTCATCCTTTCGAAAATCCGACGCCCTTCAGCAATTTCATGGAGATGTTCTCCATCTTCTTTATAGGCGCCGCGCTCACTGTAACCCTCGGCCGCATGACTGGCTCGCCCGGCCATGGATGGGCCGTCTTCGCTTGCATGTCGATCCTTTTTGTTGCCGGGTTCACCGTCGCTTACTGGGCTGAGTCGCATCCTAACCCGGTCCTGCACGGCGTCGCCCAGCAGGTCACCTCGCAGCAATCCGGCGGCAACATGGAAGGCAAGGAAACCCGCTTTGGCATCGCCGATTCCGCGCTCTTCGCCACCATCACCACCGATGCCAGCTGCGGCGCCATCAATTCCTGGCATGACTCCTTCACGCCTCTCGGCGGCATGATCCCCCTGCTCAACATTGAGCTGGGCGAAATCATCTTCGGCGGCGTCGGCTCCGGTCTCTACGGCATGATCATCTTCGTCGTTCTGTCCGTTTTTATCGCCGGACTCATGGTCGGCCGCACCCCCGAGTATCTCGGCAAGAAGATCGAATCCTATGACGTCAAGATGGCCATGTTATACGTGCTCATCTTTCCGTTGCTCATTCTTACTCTTGCAGCCGTTTCCGTTCTTTACCCGATGGGCCTCGCCGGCGTTACTAACCCGGGTCCGCACGGGCTCAGCCAGATTCTCTACGCCTTCTCGTCGGCTGCCGGCAACAACGGTTCGGCCTTTGCCGGCATTAACGCTAACACCCCCTGGTACAACACGGCCCTCGGCTTTACCATGCTCAGCGGCCGCTTTCTCATGATGATCCCCATGCTCGCCCTGGCCGGTAATCTCGCCCGCAAGAAGAGCATTCCGCCTTCCCCCGGAACCTTCCCCGTGAATACGCCGCTCTTCACTGTCC
>JBAVUB010000182.1:0-6120 GCA_049696575.1 Acidobacteriaceae bacterium
CGCCACAGGATGTCGGCTTTGCCATCGCCATCGAAATCGCCCGTGCCCTGAATAACCCAGTCGGAGGTGGGGCTGCCGGGAGCGCCGCCGCCGGTGTTCGTGATCCCGTTCATGAACCACTCGTAGACCTGTTGCGAGCTGCTGTTGCGCCACAGAAGGTCGCTCCTGCAGTCGCCGTTGAAGTCTCCAACCAGGTCAAACGACGCCTTATTCGGATTCGGATTTGGATTAACAGTCGTGCAGGCCGCCGATAACTCTGCAGGCGAACAGAGCAGAGCCACGAGGGCCAGAGTGGCGAAACAGCATGGCAGGGCGAGCGCGAGCTTCAACTGCCGACCGACGTGACGCATTCTTGCCAGGTTCATCGAAAATTCCTCATTTCGGATGGGCGTTTTTTCGGTGCAGCGTCACCCTTTCTTCGTGGAAGCACACAGGGTCACGGAGAGGCAAGCCGAGTATCGCATGCCGGTTGTTAATGGGGCGGGTGCTTTTCTCGAACGGTCCGCCAGTGGCCCTCAGCATACAGAAAGCCCATGCTTCGCACGGCGGAGCGCCGTCTCGACCCGCATGAAATATCTGTAGGAGAGGATGCCGTACCTCTACAGGAACTGATGGATATCTGTCAACGGAAGGTGCGTTGAGAAATCGTGGATCCCCTGGCTTTGCCGAGGATCGCATTGATGCCACCGATGGCGTTTTTTACGACATCCTTATCCATCGTCACTTGAGGAAATTGCGGAACCCTTCAATCATATCGGCCAGTCTGAGAAGTAGCGTGGCTCGGTCGTGATTGAATTCATAGGCCCCCCGCATTCAACGGGTGAAGTGTCGAGAGATTTTTATTTCACGCCCGAATCACCGACCACCCCCAAAATTCGGCTCTTGGAAACCCGTTCCAGGCCACACTTTCCCCAATGCGACGTCATCTTTTCCGCGAAATGTGGCATCATTCTCCTGACAAGCCCGCTGCGCGGAGGTCTTGACCGTGAGCAATCGATGGCTGGCGACAACGCCGTTCTTCCTGGCTACTGCCCTTCTCCTGCCCGCGCAAAGCCACGCTGCCGCTACGCAGACCCCCGCCCCCAATCCGCCCACCCGGGTCCTCCTGCCCGTGGACGCTGGCGACCTCCTCTTCGCGCATGGCAAATTCGTCGAAGCCATCGATGCCTACAGTCGCGCTCCCCACGACGCCGCCACGCTGAACAAGATCGGTGTCGCCTGGCATCACCTCTCCGCCGTCGATCAGGCCAGGATGAACTACGAAAAGGCGCTGTCCCTCCGTCCCAACTTCCCTGAAGCCCTCAATAACCTCGGCGCCGTCTATTTCTCCCACAAAAACTACTCCCGCGCCATCCGCCTCTACCGCCGCGCCCTCCAACTCTCCCCTGACTCCGCTGTCACCTCCGTCAATCTCGGCACCGCCTGGTTCGCCGAAGGCAAGTCCGACCGCGGTCTCCAGGCCTATCGCAGTGCCTTGGCCATGGATTCCGACGTCTTCGATCTCGACTCCCCCCAGATCGTCGATGGCCCCATCAGCGACGAAGACCGCGCCCGCCAGGACTACTGCATCGCCGAGCTTTTCGCTCAGATGAACAGCCAGGAGCGCGCCCTCGATTTTCTCCGCAGGGCCTTCGCCTCTGGATTTAAGGATCGCCACCGCCTCGCCGACGATCCAGCCTTCGCCACCCTCCGCACCACCCCGGAATACGCCTCCCTCACCAGCGAATTCCACCTTCAATAGCGACAGTCGCTAAAACTGAGGAACAACCGAGCGAGAACCGAGCGAAAAGCGAGCGCCCAACGAGCCGAGGCGAGCGAGAATCGCGCAATGGCCAGCAGGCTATGGGCGGAGCTCAACCCGCTTCGCTGACACCTTTTCGCTCGGTTTTCCCTCAGCTTTCGCTCGCTTCGCCATCGGTTTCAACTCGGTTTTAACTCGGGTTTCGCTCGTCTCCCGCTCGCATCTGGCTCGCCTCTCCCTCGATTCCGCTCCCTTCCCCCCTATCCACTTTTCCCCCAACAGTGGTCACCCGCCATGACAACTTGCACCCCATCCGCCATAACCACTAACATGCCACTTCATGATCGACGTCTCCTCCGGAATCGTCCCCGTCATCCCCATCGACCGTGAGGCCGCCGCACCTCTTCATCGCCAGGTCTACGCCGGCTTTCGCGAAGCCATTCTCCGTGGCGACCTGGCCGCCGGTCAGCAAGTACCCTCCAGCCGCGCTCTCGCCGCGGAGCTGCAAATCTCCCGCTTCCCCGTCCTCGACGCCTACGCGCAACTCCTCGCCGAAGGCTATTTCGAAAGTCGTGTCGGCGCCGGCACCTTCGTCTCCGCCTCGCTGCCCCGCGCTGCTGCCAGCCAGCCCAGGAGGCCCACCGACGAGCCCTCCGCCTCCCGCCATACCTCGCATCGCTCCGCCCTTTTCCCTCCCTACGACCCCAATCCCTGGCGATTCGGCTGGGGCGCCTTCGGCATCCATCAGCCCGCTCTCGACCAGTTCCCCTTCGATCTCTGGTCCAGGCTGCTCGCCCGCCATAGCCGCGACCTGCAAGTCCCCTCGCCCAGCGTCCGCGGTCCTCTCGGTCTCCTGCCGTTTCGCGAGGCTGTCTGCTCCTATCTCCGCACCGCCCGCGCCGTTCGCTGCGACCCCGCCCAGATCATGGTCGTTTCCGGTTCCCAGCAGGCGCTCGACATCACCACCCGCGTCCTCCTCGATCCCGGCGACGAGGCCTGGATTGAAGAACCCTGCTATCCCCTGGTGCGCTCGCTCCTCCTCGGTTCCGGTTGCCGTCCCGTTCCCGTCCCCGTCGACAACGAAGGCCTCAACGTCTCTGCAGGCGTGCGCATGGCCCCCAACGCCCGCGTTGCCTTCGTCACCCCCTCGCATCACTACGCCCTCGGCGTCACTATGAGCGCCTCCCGCCGCTTTCAGCTCCTCGAGTGGTCCCGCCGCGCCTCCGCCTGGATTGTCGAAGACGACTACGACAGCGAATACCGCTACGACAGCATGCCCATCCCCTCCCTCCAGGGGCTCGATACCAGCGACCGTGTCATCTACATCGGAACCTTCAGCAAAGTTTTCCGCCCCTCGCTCCGTCTCGGCTACATCGTCATCTCCGCCGATCTCGTCGATCGCTTCTCCGCGGTCCGCTTCTCCATGGACATCTTCCCCTCGTACCTCTTTCAGGAAGCCCTCACCGATTTCATGACCGACGGCCACTTCGCCCGCCACATCCGCCGCATGCGCGCCCTCTACAAATCCCGACGCACAGCGCTGGTTGAAAGCCTTCGCGCCGAATTCGGCGACTTCCTCACCATCCACGGCTCTGAAGCCGGCATGCACCTCACCGTCACCTGGCCGGAAAGCTTCCGCGCCGGCGCCCGCAACGGCAGCAGCGGTAGCAGCGACGGCATCCATAGCGTTACGAACAGCGCCCGCAGCGCTTCTACGGATAGCCCCGGGGGCGGGACTAGCGATAGCGCCCGCGGCAGTTTGAGCGATATCGCCATCGCCACCCGTGCCGCGAAAGAGAAGCTCTGGCTCTGGCCGCTTTCCCCCTGCTATTCCGGTCCCCACCCCCGCAACGGATTCCTCCTCGGCTTCGGCAATACCCCCGAAGACCAGATGCCCCAGGCCGTCCGCCGCCTCCGCCACGCCCTCCAGCTCTGACTCGCCCGCCGAACGAGCCGAATCGAAGCACGCCCCTCAGGCTTTTCCCCCGACTGAGCGCAGCAAACGAGGGACTACCCTTCGGTGGAAGCGAAGGAAACGAACGGCACAAAAGGCCTCGACGACGCGGGGCGTCCGATGAGAGCATCTGTAGCCAGAGGCGTCGAAAGTATCGCATCGGATTGATTCTCGGCCCCGTTATGTTCATTGGGGCAGTCTTTGAATGGATTCTCCGGTTAACTCACTACGCGGATCTGATTGAGAAGGCGCTGCCATGGACGAAGCCCATCATCACCCCGGCGGGCATTTGGGTAACCATGGTTGTGGGCATCCTGATATTCGTTGCTGGGTGGGCCGAGCGCAAAAAGGAGAAGGACGATGAGAGTAAACAGCGGGCACGGAAATCGGAAGACGGGGCTCCCAACCTTGTGCGGGGGCGGCGTTGTCTTCGGGGGCGGGGTCCGACGCCCAGGATGCTGAGAATCAACGGGCAGATAGGTGTGAATCTCGACCCTTTGGCTGGCTGATCGGATGTTGGCCCGATGATCCTCGAAACCAGATCTATTCAAGTACCTTGACGCCCATCCCGACACGACCCTGCTGACGCGAATTGCTGCCGAATTTGCCGACGCCCTCGGTTCGACACAGAAATTTGTCAAATTTTGCCTGACACATCTGCCTCCTGCACCATCCGCACGTCCGGCCGAATGGGCGCAGTTCAGTTGGACAAAGGGCAAGATCAGGGATGCACTTTCGAAAGTCTACGACTATCGATCTCGCGCCCTTCACGATGGCCGCCCGTTCCCCGCTCCCATGTGCGATGCGCCGACCCGCCTCCAGGGTTGGGAAGCACCATCTGAAACGATGAGTGCCATAGGCACCTATCAAAAAGGAAGTACGTGGCTCAAAAGAGACATACCGTTTCATCTCCATATCTTCGAGCACATAGCCAGGAACGCGATCATGCAGTGGTGGCGGCGAAGCGCCGCTCCAGCAGACAATCCGAACCCTCGCAAGAACCAGCCATAACTCTGAGTCAAGGCTCGAGGCAGGCGGGGCCTCGATCCTGAGAACCGGGACCACGCAAAGCGCGAAGCTTTGTGTTAGGGCGCGGCTTCAGCCGTGCCAAAATTAGACGGCGCGAAGCGCTGGAGCCCACTCGCCCTATCCCATTACTTTAGTTCTCCAGCAAGCCGCTGAGCCATCAGCCGGAAGACCGTTCCGCGGCGAGACGGCTCCGGCCACGCTGTTTCGCCTCTTCGGCCAATTGACCCATGGATTCCTGGGTGATAACGCGCCCTCGCCCCGCGCGATAGAAGCATCCGCAGGATCGACGGCCTCAGAATTTCCGTGCGCACGCGCTCGCGCTCTTCCCATGGGGCAAAACCACGTCTAACGAATTCACCAGGGTTAGCCCCGACAACTCGCTTGAACGCCTTACTGAACGCAGCGTCGGACTCGTAACCCACCGACCGGGCCACCTCGATGAGCTTCTTGTCACGCTGTTCGAGGTACTGCATCGCCTTCTGCATCCGCCACTCAGTTACATATTCCAGCGGTGTTTGCCCCAGTAGCTCCTTAACCCGCGCTGCGAATGCCGACCGAGACATCCCGCCGCTTCGGCCAGGGACTCGACCGTCCAGGGTGTATTCACCCTGTCGTGAATGGCACTCAGAGCACTGCCCACTTGAGGATCGAAAATCGCGCGAAGCCATCCTTTGTTGCGTTCCGGTCCCGACGCGATATGCGCCCGGAGCACCTGGATAAACAGAACCTCGGCCAGCCGACTCGCGACGACTTCAGATCCCGGCCCCTGTTCTGCCATTTCTGACGCCAGCGCCTGCATTCTGATTAAGGCGGATCAGGCGCGCACGCTTGCGTTGAGAGTTTGCCAATCACCAGCGCTACATCGCCGCCATCCGGTCACAGCGGGCTTCGCACCTTCACAAGAGGAATTCCCCTGGTGCTTCACAACCCTCGCAAGGGCAAAATCCCTGTCTCCGCCCTCAACGCAGCCCCGGGGCCACGCCAGCGCGCCCCATAGCGTTCCACATCCGGAGGAACCTCCAATCCGTTTGCAATGTATCCGGCGACCCGGCAATCACCAGCGCGGCCTTCACCATCGCCTCTTCGAACGCCGCCTCCGTAGCGACGATCCGTTCTGAACTTGGGGCGCATACGATGCACAGCCTACAATGGCCTCAAGACCAGTCCCGATGCCCCTCCGCCGATTCTCGCTCTTCGCCCTAACCCTCGCACTTGTCTTCGCGCTCGCGCCACCCCTCCGCGCACGATCCTCCGTCACCGCACAACACCTCACCGTTTCCCTCCTCGTCCCGCCCGCCCAGCTCGCCCCGGGCGAAAACTTCATCGCCGGCCTCGACTTCAAGTTGGAAGAAGGCTGGCACGTCTACTGGATCAACGCCGGCGACTCCGGCGAGCC
>JBAVUB010000183.1:0-2693 GCA_049696575.1 Acidobacteriaceae bacterium
AGATGGATGGCGATGTCTGCCGACGTGCTGTGCTCACCATGGGTGCGGCATCGCCGGTGGTGCGCCGCTCGCCCCAGGCGGAAGCCGCACTCGCAGGCAAACCCATCACCGAGGAAACCGCTCGCGCCGCAGGCAAGGTTGCTGTTCAGGGCGCGCAGCCACTTTCAGGAAACGCCTACAAACTCGATCTCTTCCCGGTCGCGGTCTATCGCACCATTTTGCTCGCCGCCGGACAGAGAGATCGCGATCCCAGAGCGGCAGGATAACGGAGGTCCACCATGAGCACAACGAACGCCACCCAGCCCTGCCAGTGCCTCCGCACCAAGAACCCCTATGGAACGACGCCGGAGAACGTCGAATCGTGGGTGCCGGGCATCCACAGCTCGTCGAGCTACTGGTGCCTGCGCACCATGAGCCCCGCCGGCCCCGACGATCACTACGTGCATCTGGCGCGCTGCGTGCCAGGGCGAGCCTGCTATGAGGAGCGGGAAAAATAACCTCGCGGCTTAGGTCGCACTCGTAACCTTGGCTGCCTGCTGCTGGCTGGAAGTCCACCCCACGTTTTCCTGCGAGAGCAGAGTCTCTACACGCTCGGCGAGCATGGCACGCGGATCGGCCGCACTCGCGTACGGTTCCGCGTGGCCCAGGTATGTGAACTTCTCATGTTTCAGCCCCTCGCACGTGGATCGATACGAAGTCCACAACTGCTGATACTGATTCAGGTGCAGAACTCCCTCCAGAATCGTGATCACCACGCCCAACCCCCCGGTCACCAGCGTCACCGCCGCCGCCAGCTTATGGTAAACATTCAGCGCTGCCAGAAAAGGAATCAATGCTGCGGCCAGGATCTCCACGATCTTGATGCGCTTGAACGTGTGCTGGGCAGACGAGGCCTTGCGGTCGTACCAGCCGATCTGATCCTCGAGCCGCGCATAGATCGGATCGCTGAGGTTCAGGGACTCCGTCGTTTCGGACATAACAGGGTCTCCTCGTTCTTCTGCTTGCCACTATACAATCGCCGCTTTGAATTCGGACCAGTTGCTGTTACGCGTTTTCAGTCCCCGGGCCTCTGGTGTTGAAGAGCGCGGCCTCCGCCTGGCGCCGACGCAGCAACCCCGCCACCACTGCACCTCCGGCGCGATCCCAGACTTCAAATTGCGCGGCCGCGGCGGCAAAGTTGCCGGCGTTCAACTCGCGCAGAAGTGTGGATTCCTCAAGCCTGCCCCGGCCAAGGTTGAAAGCGAAATCCACCAGCGCGTCGAACTCCTCCTGGCTCAGCGCCACTGCAACCACATTATTCACGAATGTGGCGGCGGTACGAATATCCTTCGCCAGCAGATTCTGCGCCTCCTCCATCGTGATGGTGCTTCCCCTCACGACCTCCGGCCCGGTGTGACCATAGCCGATCGTCCACACTCCCACCTGATCCTGGTACGCCGCGAGTTTGCATCCTTCGAATTGTTCGGTCAGGGCGAGTCCATCTCCGCCATAAGTCAGATTGTTGACTCCCATATCCGCATCCTCCCGTTACCAACGACGTCTGCGGTTATTCGATCCGTTGCGCGGAAGCCATCTTGTCATCGTGCGACTACCGCGGTCAAATCTGCGACGGCACCTGTGCGCGACGATTGCGCGTTCGCGCTGTTGCCCAATTTGTTCCTTGCGCCTATTCTGGCAACGGCTGAACAGCAGCCGATTTTCATCCTGGGGGGCTCATGGGACGCGCGATCTTCATCAGTTATCGCCGTGACGACACGGAAGGCGAGGCGGGACGACTGTTCGACGATCTGATACGGGCCTTCGGCGATAATTCTGTCTTCATGGATGTCGCCGGGATCAACCCGGGCATCGATTTTCGCAAAGCGATTGACGACAACGTGGCTGGTTGCGGCGTGCTCCTCGCCATGATCGGACCCACCTGGGCCACCATCACGAGCAGCTCCGGGGAACGCCGTCTCGATGACGCCAACGACTTTGTGCGGCTCGAGATAGGCGCCGCCCTGGCTCGTGACATCGCCGTCATCCCGGTGCTGGTGCATGACGCCAAGATGCCCAGACCCGATCAGCTTCCGGAGAATCTCAAGAACCTTGCTTATCGCAACAGCGTGGAAATCACCCATGCGCGCTGGAACTCCGACGTGCAGCTCCTCACGCAGGCGCTAAGCCAGTACGTCACTGCGACGAGCTCCACCGACAGGGAACCGGTGCATGCCACGGTCGCCGTGCAGCTGCCTCCGCCGCACTCGTCCGAGCCGCATCCTGCTCCCGCGAAATCGTCGAAGATGCCGCTGATGGTGGGGATCGGCGGCGGCGTGGTCCTCGCGATCGTCGGGATCATCTTCTTCACGATGCACCATTCCGGCGGGACTGCCGCTACTCCGCCGATTCAACCCGCGCCTGCAGCAGCCCCTGTTCAGGCCAGTTCCCTGGTGGGAAGGTGGCAGAACTCGACGAACGTCGAAGAAAACGGGCTGGACGTTCTCGACATCACCGCGTCGGGTAATCAGCTTTCTATCGAGGCATGGGGAAATTGCCAGCCGAAGGACTGCGACTGGGGCGGACAGGCAACCAGCTTCGATGGGCAGAAGGCTTCCGCAACCTGGAAATTCACACAGGTGAAAAAGAAAAGTGGGAAAGAGGAGAGCCGCGTTGCGACCCTGACCATCACTCCGGTTAACGGCACGCTGCAGGTA
>JBAVUB010000184.1:0-2699 GCA_049696575.1 Acidobacteriaceae bacterium
CGGACAAGATACGACGGACGCCGATGGCCTTCAGAACACGAAGACGCCAGTTCAGATCACATCGTTCGTAACTACTGATCCGGTGGCCGGGAGCGGGACAGCGACCGATTTGGCGCTGGGGGCCGATCCGACGGGTACCGACACTATTTCGTCGCCCTACGTCGACTACGCTCACGACTACGCTTACGTCGGGAACGATATAGGCGTGTTGTATCGCATTAAGGATGTGTTTTGCCCATCTTACAACACGGATGCAGGCTGTATGGCGGGCCTTGCGCCGAGCCTGGATACCTCGTGGGGAACGGGCGGTGCTGTAACGATTTCAACCTGCGGCGGGGTACTGACCGGCGCCGTGGAAGATTTCGCCACGGGGAACGTTTTCGTGGGATGCTCGGACGGATACCTTTACGGATTCACATCTAGCGGGACGCCTCTCTTAAACCCCCGCATCCAATTGGGGGACGGCACGACCTACGGCGGGCTTGTTGTTCCTCCGATCGTAGATTCTACGAACGGCTTTGTCTATGCCGTGACCGGAACCAACAACACAAACCCCGTGCTAGCACAGAGTAGCACTTCTCTCTTGGGGATTAGAAGGGTTAGCCTCGGCACCGCTCCTACCACCCCCGGTGACTATCTCTTTGCCCCGGCTTTCAATGACGCATACTTTTCAAATGCCACCTCAACCAATTGGGCGATATTCTCCTGTGGCTACGACACATCAGGCAGTTTCACCATTCTTTACGATATAGGTTTTATCCCCGGACGGCTGCTAAAGCTCGGGACGCCGCCAGCCTCGAATCAGTTTCAGCTCCTGAACGCAGTGGACCAGTGCTCACCGTTGACGACCTTCGTAAATGTGCTGGGCCCGCCCAATCCGCCTACGGATTGGCTGTTTTTAGGCCTGGACGCCCAAAGCACCGTGTACAATTTTAACGTGAGCGTTTCCAGGGTCACAGGCACCGGGGGGTTCGTGGGAGGCTTTACAGACACCGCGGCGAACGCCACTGTGACCGGCGGACCGAGCGGCATCATCGTGGATAATGAAAATGATACCTTGGCCCAGGCATCCAGCATCTACTTCTCGAACCTTGCTTCGGCAGGTTGTGGCGCCGGGGGCTCAGGTTTTTGCGCTGTAAAGCTGACACAATCGGGGCTAAATTGAGCGACATGAGACAGCAAGACGGACACGCCACGGCAACGGGAAAGGCGCTGGAACAATCTCCCAAGGCGAAAAAGCCTTATCGGAAGCCTTCCTTCCGCCGCGAGCGCGTCTTCGAAACGATGGCGCTGACCTGCGGCAAGGTCGATCCTTCACAGAGCCAGTGCCAGTTCAACGTGAAGAACTCCTAGCCGGGCGGGTGCCATGAACGAACCGGCCAGCGAGCGGCAGGATGGGATTGTCCTGGGCCTGGCGATGCAGATGCTTCGGTCGTTCGGTGAGCTCCGGCCTGTTGTGCGCGGTGCCAGCATGCTTCCCTCGATTTTTCCAGGAGATGTTTTAATCGTTCACTCTGAGACCGCCCGCGGTGCCCGCTGTGGGGACATTGTGCTCTTTTTCCGGGAAGATCGATTCTGCGCGCATCGCGTCGTCGACAGGACAGAACAAGGCGGGCGCGTTTCGCTCATCACGCAGGGAGACGCCCTTTGCAGGAACGATCCGCCCGTTGCCGAAGATGAATTGGTAGGCCGGGTCGCAGCGGTAATTCGCGGCCGGAAGCGGATCGAGCTGGACGGCCATTTGCCCGCGCATAAACGGTTGTTTCGTTGGATCGTACGGCACTCCGCAACCACCACGAAGTGGCTGCTCCGATGGCACTTCCTGCGCGTGTGGCTTGCGTGGAGAGCGGACGCCGTCTTCACGAACATCACCTCGAAGCCCTTGGAGCTAGCATGATGGGCCCCGGTGTTTCTTCCTCGCCGTTCGCCCCGCCCCCGGCCGTAGCCCGGCAGGCGGGCGTGACGGTTGAAGTGGGCGGAATTCCCATTTTTCTGCAAACCGATGATGAGGATTTCCGCAGTCTGCTCGAGCAGCGTTACGCGGGCTTCGTGAATCCCTCGGCCGTGCCCGCCGGTGAATTCGCCATACATCTTGGGCCGCCCGCGAAGGCGTCGCAAGAAGACGCGCACGTTTTCAGGAGCGGCTCGGCGTGGCGATTGGAGCGGGGTGACTTCCGCGCCGAATGGGATGCGCGCTCGCGCCGAGGGTGGGTGCGCCAATCGCCGAATCCCTACTCGATCGACGCGGTTCTGAGAATGGTTCACACGCTGGTGCTGGCCGAAGAGGGTGGCTTCCTGGTGCACGCGGCGAGCGGGCTGCGAAATGGGCGGGCCTTTGTGTTTGCGGGGATCTCGGGCGCGGGCAAGACCACGATGGCGCGGCTGGCCCCTCCGGACGCAACGGTGCTGACCGACGAGATTTCCTATATTCGCAGAAGCGGAAGCGGCTATCATGCGTATGGCACCCCTTTCGCCGGAGAATTGGCCCGCGTGGGTGCCAATGCGGTGGCCCCGCTTGCGGCGCTTTATTTTCTGGAGAAGGGGCCGGACAATCGCATCGAGCCGATCGGAGAATCCGAGGCCGCCGGCGCCTTGCTGCGAAACATTCTATTTTTCGCGGACGATGCGGCTCTGGTAAAGCGCGTATTCGAATCGGCGCTTGAGTTCGTTTCGCGCGTGCACCTGGCTCAGTTTGTTTT
>JBAVUB010000185.1:0-4413 GCA_049696575.1 Acidobacteriaceae bacterium
TGGCGCGATTGTGACCCTGAGCTCGAGCCAGAATCCATCGGCCTACGGGCAGAGCCTGACGCTGAACGTTTCCGTGAAGCAGGATCCGAATTCAACGCAGGGAACGCCGACCGGGACGGTGACCTTCTCCGACACGTTCCAGGGAACGACGAGCCCCCTAGGCACGCCGCAAACGCTGAACAGCAGCGGCAACGCCAGCCTGCAACTGACCACGCTGGCGGTGGGCACGCATGTCATCACGGCGAACTATAGCGGCGACACGTATTACAGCGCGGCGGCTTCGAATCCACTCTCGCAGGTGGTGCAGGAGCAGGTGACGGTGACGATCGCCAGTTCCAGCCCCAGCGACACGTCCGCCTGGGGTTCGACGGTGATCTTCACGGCCACGGTAGCAGTTTCGGGCGGGATACCGGTCTCGGGGTCAGTCTCTTTCTATAACGGCGCGACCTATATGGGCAGCGGGACACTGAGTGGGAGCGGAGTTGCGACCTACGCGACAGCCACGTTGCCAGTCGGTAGCAATCCCATCACGGCCAGCTACACCGATACGAACAACGTAACCGCGACCTCGTCAGTGTTGACCCAGATTGTGGAGCAGAACACAGCGACGTCGCTCACGTCGAGCGTGAACCCCTCAATCCACGGCACGCTGGTGACGTTCACCGCGGTGGTGGTCGCGACGGGAACAACCGTGCCCACGGGAACGGTGACGTTCTACGACGGAGGCACACAGATTGGGACGGGAACGCTGGGGGCCGCGGGTACGACTACCGCGGCGGCGACGTTCCAGACCTCGACCCTGGCAGCCGGCGCCCATTCGATCACCGCGTCCTATGGCGGCGATGCGAACGACTTCAGCAGTACATCGGCAGCGCTGGCGCAGACGGTGAACATTGCATCGTCGACCGCGACGCTGGCGGCGAGCTCGAATCCGTCGATCGCCGGCAAGCCGCTTACCCTGACTGCGACGGTCACGACCAATGGCGGGGCGGCCGCTGGGATCGTGAACTTCTACAACGGCACGACGGTGCTGGGCGCGGGCACGCTGAACGGCGTGGGCGTCGCGACGCTAACCACTTCGACGCTGCCGGTGGGAACCTATTCGATCACCGCCGGCTACCAAGGGGATGCGAATGACACAGGCAGCACCTCGGTGGCCCTGTCGCTGACGGTGATTCAGGCCACGACCGCGGTGAAGCTGGCCACAAGCAATGCAACAGTTCAGGTAACTGCTCCAGTTACATTTACGGCCACAGTGAGCGGGAACGGCGGGGCCCCGACCGGCAACGTGACGTTCATGGATGGAACCAACACGCTGGGTTCGGTGGCCGTGAGCGGGAGCGGGGTGGCCGCGTACACCACCTCATCGCTGACGGTGGGAACGCACAACATCACGGCGGTATACGGCGGCGATGCGAACGATGCGGGCAACACTTCTGCAGCGCTAACCGAGACGGTGACGGCGTATGCCACGCAAACCTCTCTGGCTGCATCGGCAACCAGCCTGAACACGGATCAGCAACTGACGCTGCTGACGACCACCACAACCACCAGCGGCGGCGCGGTGACAGGCACCATCACCTATATGAATGGGACGACCACCCTGGGTTCGGCGACGGTGGGCGTGAGCGGTACGGCGACGCTGAGTCTGAATCCCCCCGCAGGTTCGTACGGTATTACCGCGCACTACAGCGGCGACGCTCTGAATGCACCGTCGGTTTCAAACGTCGTGACGGTGACGGTGTCGCAGGCGACGGAGTTCACGATCGCGCTGAACCCGACGACGCTCAGCATCCCGACAACGCAGTCGGCGGCCCTGACGATCAACCTTGGATCGGAAGACGGATTTACCGACAAGGTCGCGCTGGGGTGCGACTCGCTGCCCTATTCGGTGACGTGCAACTTCTCGAGCAACGATTTAACGCTGAACTCCAACGGAAAAGCGTCGGTACAGCTGACCGTCGACACCAATTCACCCCTGGCGTCGGGATCCCAGTCGAAGAACGAAATGCCGTTCGGCGGCAACGGCGAGCTGGCAGCGTTCGTATTCCCAGGAGCAGCGCTGTTCGGGTTCGCATTCTGGCGCTTCCGCAGGAACGCGGCCGTGCTGCGCGTGCTGGTGGTCATCGCGATGCTGACCGGCACCACGTTCCTGATGGCCGGCTGCGGCGGATTCACCACGAACAGCGCAAAGCCGGGCAACTACGTCATTCAGGTGACAGCAACCGGTGAACAGACCGGCGTAACCCACGTGGCCAACCTCACGTTGACGGTGACCCAGTGAGCGGAGCTGGAATTATGTCGAAGCGCAGATGGGTAATGTGCGCGCTGCTGCTGGCCGGATTGCTGGCCGGGATGACGAAGGCGCACGCGCAGTCGCCGGAGGCGGCGACGGGGGACTGGTCGATGCTGTCGGCGGGCGGCAGCGTGAACGCCACGCGGCTGCAGTACGGGCAGCACTGGATGATCGGAGGAACGGCGTTTGTCGATGCCAACTTTACCTGGCGGTATGGGATTGAGGGCGAGGCGAACTATGAGTTTCTACGTTCGATCGAGAATACGCATTCCAGGACGTATCTGATTGGGCCAAGGGTTCAGATGGCGGGGATCGGCCAGAACGCACAGTGGCGGCCGTATGTGAAGTTTCTGGCCGGCGACGGGTACTTTGATTTTCCCTACCACTACGCGTGGGGAAATTACTTTGCCATGGCGCCGGGCGCGGGGATGGATTACCGGGTGAATTCGCGCATCCGGCTGCGGTTGTTCGATGTGGAGTATCAGTATTGGCCGGGGTTCACGTATGGATCGATGACAAATCTCAGCGTGAGCGCGGGCGTGCGGTACAGGATTCGGTAAAGGTTGATTGCACTTCTGTAGTGAGAGAGGGTTTATGCCACGGTTCCTTGAACGCTTGTACAGGATTGCTGTTCTTGGTGGGGTAGGTTGCACCCTGGTCGCGGGCCCGTCGGCCCGCGCACAGGATGCGGCGACGGTGCAGCAGAGTTTGCTCGAAGCTGCTTCGTCGACCAGTGTGCCCGCGGCGTCCGGGGTATACGGTCTCAACCATCCGGATACGTTCGCCGCCTTCATCCAGGAGATCGGCTTCGACGATCTCGCGGCGCGCAAAGAGGCCATCACCGGCGAAAAGCAATTCCGGGTGGACTGGATTGCGGTGAACCACAACATGATTGGCCTCAGCGACGATGAGTGGACAACCGCCTATGCAGTCCTTCTCGATGGCAGCCTGCGACTCGGCGACTGGGGCGACCAGATGCAGGAAGCGCTGGGGTGGAAAGATGGCCGATTCCAGGCCGATCCAACGAAAGGCGCGACGCTGCAGTTAGCCAGGGCGGAATCGCTGAGCCGGCAGGGCGATGACATTGTTGGCGCCACGATCGCCAGGCTGCGGAAGAACCTGGGGGACCAGGGGTTCAACCGGCTGGCTTCTTTCATCGACCTGCGTGAGGGTACACAGACGGTCATCAACCGGGGCCGGATTCGCCGCGGACCAATCCAGACCGCGAAGGCATCGCAGACGGGGATTCCCCCGCAGAAGTAGGCTTCCCGGGCTGCCGCGTGTTGCGTGCCGGGCCTCCTTGCGCGCCGACCTACTGCGGTTCTGAGGTCGAGGGCCGCTCTTTGCTTGTCGATTTCTGTTCGGGATTTGAGTCTGACTCTGCCGGCGCAGCAGGCTGAGCGGGCAAAATCTGAACCAGCGAAGATTGCTGCGGCGTAGTTTCGCCCATGGCGGCTTCGTGCTGGGCACGCGAGGCTGCATCGAGGTCGACCGGAATCCCGCCAGGGACGATGGCCGCGAATCCGTACTTGTGTTTCAGCTCGCCGGTAACGCGGACCATCCAGAAAAGCAGCAAAAACGAGACGAGGACAGCGAAGGCCGAGCCTTCGGGACCCTGTAGCCCGCCGGTGACCCATGCCGGACCCTTCGCGTTGGTGACGATGAGGGGCGAGTAGCTCATCGATCCTGAGACCGGCAGCCCGAACAGCATGCTCATTGTGGCAATCCAGGCGAAATGGAATCCCCAGCTCACCCAGAGAGCGCGCGTGCGCAGAACAGCGGTCGCGAGGACCAATCCCAGGAAAAAAGAAACCAGCACCGAGGCCGTTGTAGTAGGCGCGGCGTGCGTGCGCCAGATGGCATAAACGACGGCCATGAAAAAAGCGCCGAGCCCGGAACCCATCGCTTCGACGAGCCGCAGAAAGGGATAGCCGCGAAAAGCAATTTCGATGGCGAGGGTTCCTGCCGCGAGCGCGATCAGGTCGAGAAACGCGACGAAGTACTGGTGCGCGTTGGTGAAGGCGGTGATGACCAGACCGCCGATGAGCGCGGCGGGCAGGACACAGGCGAGCACGCCAGCCCAGCCAAGCGCTGCGCCGAGGGCGACTTCTCTGCCC
>JBAVUB010000186.1:0-5066 GCA_049696575.1 Acidobacteriaceae bacterium
GTTCGGCAGAAGACAGGGTTGCTGCTCGACCCGTATTTTTCAGCGACAAAAATCGCGTGGATTCTCGACAACGTCGAAGGCGTGTGCGCGCGCGCGGAGAAAGGGAAACTGGCCTTCGGAACCGTCGACAGCTGGCTGATCTGGAACCTGACCAACGGCAAGCGCCACGTCACCGACCGCACCAACGCCTCGCGAACGCTGCTGTACAACATTGTCGAAGACCGCTGGGACGAGGAGCTGCTGCGGATTTTCGGCATTCCCGCGAGCATGATGCCGGAGGTGGTCTGGTCGAGCGAGATGGTCGGGCGCGTGACGACGCCGCTGGGTCCTGGGAATGTTGCCATTGCGGGGATCGCGGGCGATCAGCAGTCGGCGCTGTTTGGGCAGCTGTGCGTCAGGCCCGGCGATGCGAAATGCACCTATGGGACGGGATGCTTTCTGCTCCAGAATATTGGCGGCACGTTTCGGCTATCGGGGCAGCGGCTGGTGACGACGCTGGCATGCAGCACGGCTCGGAAGCCGGAATATGCGCTCGAAGGCAGCATCTTTATTGGCGGCGCGGTGGTGCAGTGGCTGCGCGACAAGATGCGGTTCTTCTCGTTCGCGCCCGATGTCGAGGGCATCGCCGCCAGCGTGGAAGACGCGGGTGATGTGGTGTTTGTCCCGGCGTTTACCGGGCTGGGCGCGCCGCACTGGGACCCGTATGCAGCGGGAATGATCATCGGCATTCGGCGCGATACCGGGATCGGCCACATCGCGCGGGCGGCGATTGAGAGCATCGCGTTTCAGGTCGCCGACGTGCTGAAGGCGATGGACGCGGACACGGGTATTCCATGCCGGGAGCTGCGCGTAGACGGCGGCGCAGCGGCCAACGATCTGCTGATGCAGTTCCAGGCGGATTTGCTGGGGATTCCGGTACACCGTCCGGCGGTGCTGGAGTCGACGGCGCTGGGGGCGGCGTATCTGGCGGGCCTGGCGACGGGGTTCTGGAACAGCGTGGACGAAATTGCCACTACGCGCGCGGAGGCGATGTTCAAGCCGCATGCCGACCAGGCGCAGATGACACGTTGCTATGGGCGATGGCGCGAGGCCGTGGAGCGCGCCAAAGGGTGGAACGCCGGCAGCAACGAGATGTGATGGATGTCACCAGCGTGGGGTCTGGCTGGAGGGCTATCATGGGGGCTCCGGTGGCCTGTGCCCGCGAGCAGCGGGCGGCGACGGCCTGGGAGGACCCTCCATGTGCCTGGCGATTCCTGGCAAGGTAGTCGAGATTTTCGAGCAAGAAGGCCTGCACATGGCCCGCGTGCAGTTCGGCGGAGTAACCCGCGACGCGTGTCTCGACTATGTGCCGGAGACGCAGCTGGGGGATTACGTGCTGGTGCATGTGGGGTTCGCCATCAGCCGCGTCGACGAAGAGGAAGCGCGGCGGACCTATGAGGCGCTGGCGGAACTGGATCAGCTGGGTGAGCTGGAGATTCCCGAGGTTGAGCCTTCGCGGAGCGGCGCATGAAGTACCTCGATGAGTATCGGGATGGCGACATCGCGGCGAAGCTGGTGGAGCGGATCAAGCGCGCGCAGACGAAGCCGTGGGTCATCATGGAGGTGTGCGGCGGACAGACGCACTCCATCGTAAAAAACGGGATCGATCAACTGCTGCCCAAAGGCGTGGAGCTGGTGCACGGGCCGGGATGCCCGGTGTGCGTGACGCCGCTGGAGATGATCGACAAGGCGCATGCGATTGCGCGGCGGCCGGAGGTGATTTTTTGCTCGTTCGGCGACATGCTGCGCGTCCCCGGTTCGGATGGCGATTTGTTCAGCATCAAGTCGCAGGGCGGCGATGTGCGGGTGGTGTATTCGCCGCTGGATTGCCTGAAGATTGCGCGGGCGAATCCGGAGAAGCAGGTGGTTTTCTTCGCGATTGGTTTCGAGACGACCGCTCCGGCCAACGCGATGCTGGTGTGGCAGGCGCGGCAGAGCGGGATGGAGAATGTGTCGCTGCTGGTTTCGCATGTGCTGGTGCCTCCGGCGATCGAGGCGGTGCTGAGCTCGCCGCAGAATCGGGTGCAGGGATTTCTGGGACCAGGGCACGTATGCGCCGTGGTTGGGTACACCGAGTACGAGCCGCTGGCGGAGCGGTTTCATGTGCCTATCGTTGTTACAGGATTTGAGCCGCTGGACATTCTTGAAGGCGTGCTGATGGTGGTGGAGCAGCTGGAATCAGGGCGAGCGGAAGTGGAGAACCAGTATTCGCGGGTGCTGGCACGGGGCGGCAACCAGCCGGCGCAGGACCTGATCGCGAAGGTGTTTGAGGTCAGCGATCGCAAGTGGCGCGGGGTGGGCACGATTCCGCAGAGCGGGCTGCGGCTGCGCGAGGAGTTTCGCGATCTGGACGCCGAGCTGCGGTTCAGCGTGCAGGCGATCGATACCATGGAGCCAGCGGTGTGCATCGCCGGACAGATTCTGCAGGGAATCAAAAAGCCGCACGACTGCCCCGCATTCGGAACGGAGTGCACGCCGCAGCATCCGCTGGGCGCGACTATGGTGTCGGCGGAAGGTGCGTGCGCAGCGTATTACGCGTACGGGCGGCACCTGAAAGATGCGGATCTGGTGACGCTCGGAGGCGAGCGTCGATGAGCGCGGGCAAAGTGGAGGAGCGCGAGAACGCGGCCGAGACGCTGGGCCCATTCGGCTCCTGCCCGCTGCCGATCTTCGAACATCCGCAAATCGTGCTGGGGCACGGGAGCGGCGGCAAGCTGTCGGCGGAGCTGATCGAGAAGGTCTTCGTCAGCCGCTTTCGCAATTCAACGCTGGAGAAAATGGACGACCAGGCCGTGCTGGAGATTGGCGGCGCGCGGCTGGCGTTCACGACCGATTCATTCGTAGTGACGCCAATTTTTTTTCCGGGTGGCGACATCGGGACGCTGGCGGTGAATGGGACGGTGAACGACCTGGCGATGGGCGGAGCGAAGCCGCTCTACATGGCGGCGGCGTTCATTCTGGAAGAAGGTTTGGCGGCTACGGACCTGACGCGGGTGGTCGATTCGATGGCGAGCGCCGCACAGAGTGCCGGAGTGCAGCTGGTAACCGGCGACACGAAGGTCGTGAATCGCGGCAAGGGCGACAAGGTTTTCATCACGACGACAGGGATTGGCATAGTGGATCGCGGCACGCAGCTTTCCGCGGATCGCGCGCGGCCGGGGGACAAGATTCTGCTGAGTGGCTACATCGGCGACCACGGGATCACGATTCTGTCGCAGCGAGAGAATCTGGAGTTTGAGAGCGCGCTCGAAAGCGATTGCGCGGCGCTGAACGGGCTGGTGAGCGCGATGCTCGACGAGGCCGGCGCAGTGGAGGGGTTCCGGGTGATGCGGGATCCGACGCGCGGCGGCGTGGCCACGGTGCTGAACGAGATTGCCGGCCGGTCGCGCGTTGGGATGGTGCTGCGGGAGAATGAGATTCCGGTACGAGACTCGGTGCGCGGCGCCTGCGAGATGCTGGGGCTCGATCCACTTTATGTCGCGAACGAGGGTAAGCTGGTGGCCATCGTCGCGCCGGAGATCGCCGACCGCGTGCTCGCAGCGATGAAGCGGCATCCGCTGGGCGCGGAGAGCCGCATCATCGGCGAGGTGGTGGAGCAGCACTCCGGGATGGTGCTGATGAAGACGTCGGTCGGCGGTACACGGGTGGTCGACGTGCTGTTCGGCGAACAGCTGCCGCGCATTTGCTGAATCACCCGGGCTCGAGGCGTGTCAGTCGGCGGGCCAGGTTTCAGAAGTAAAGGTCGAGGCGGGCAGGCCGGCGGCGTTGAAGAGGTTGTCGGCCACAACACTCATCCATCCATAGCGCACGTAAACGGGGTGTGGGACCGCGGACGCGGACACCACCACCGTCTCACCGTCGATGCGTGCCTGGGCGGGGACGAAGTGGTGGTCCTCGCCCGCAATTTCAAAAGCATCGATGGGCTCGCCGTGCGCGGTGAGTCCCTGGGCGTGATCGAACCAGACGCGGATGGCGATGCCGCCGTCGGGCGTGAGCTCGGCAGTGGCCTGGCGGAAGAGCGGCGAGGCAAACGCAACGTCTTCGCGATAGACGATGTGGCGGGCGGCGAGCGCCAGGCGATGGCCGACGGTTTGTTTGTCCGGAGGATGCACGTTATCCGGCGTGCCGACGTCGAGGGTCACGGCCATGGCAGTGTTGGTCAATTGCAACGTGCGGCGCTGCGCATCGCGTATCTTGCCCCAGTCTTCGCCGGGTGAGTTGAAACTGGAAATCTGAACGAAGAGAAAGGGCAGATTGCCCTGCGCGAACTGCATGCGCCAGTCGCGGATGAGCGCGGTAAACAGCGTGGTGTAGTAGGGCGCGCGATCATGGCCGGAGTTGGTCTCCCCCTGGTACCAAATGAAGCCGCGGATGGACAGGGGCGTGAAGGGCGCGATCATGCCGTTGTAGAGGCCGGCGGGCGACCAGGAAGTCTCATCCGGGTGCCAGGGATGGCGGGCCAGCGGCTGTCCAGCGGCTCGGGCGGCGTCGTCTTCCTGTTTTTCGGCCGCGATCTGCGCCTGCAGGTTGGTCTGCTCATCGGCGAAGTGGGCGCGGCTGGCAAAAGCGGGCAGCAGGTCCGGGTGCGTGCCCAGGGTGTCCAGCGAAACCCAGGAATCGGCGGGGGTGCCACCCCAGGTGGAATCGATCAGACCGACCGGGACATTCTCCTTCGCGGCGATTTCGCGGCCGAAGAAGTAGGCAACGGCAGAAAAGCCGGCAGCGGTTTCCGGGGTGCAGATGGTCCAGCTGTTGGGAACATCGCTCAGCGGATAGTCGGAGCTTTTCTTATCGACGACCAGCAGGCGCAGCTTTGGATTCGTCGCTGCGGCAATTTCCTTATCGGCGTCTTTCAGGACCGCGTTGCCGGGAAATCCCCGCATGGGCATTTCCATGTTGGATTGCCCGGACGCGAACCAGACGTCCCCGACCAGCAGGTCGGAGAGGGTCACGTCGGCGCCGTCGCCGCTGATGGTCAGGGTGTACGGGCCGCCCGCGGACTCGGGCGCGAGCCAGAGGCTCCAGGC
>JBAVUB010000187.1:0-2837 GCA_049696575.1 Acidobacteriaceae bacterium
GCTCGCGTCAAAGCGCGAGGCCCCCCGCCACAGCTGCAGGAACAGATCCTGCAGCACTTCTTCGGCCGCGCCCGTGTCTTTCAGGATCCGCACCAGCATGGCGTACAGCATGCCCGCGTAGCGATCGTACAGTGCGGAAAGCGCGCCTTCTTCTCCCGCCATGATTCGCTCGACCAGCGCCGAGTCCGGAACCCGCTGCGTGGGCGCAGTCATGGCGCCTCGCTTCGGCTGCTCATTTGCCTACATAATTGGTACGCCAATCCGGGCGCCGGCGGATTGCAAACGCCAGCATGCGCCACCAGCCGGAACGGAGGCTCCGCAGCGCCCAACCCGGCGATGTGCTTGATCTTGACGACGGATCGCCTCACGATGGATCGATCAATCCGATTCTACCTGGGCTGGCGTACAAAAGGCAGGATCGTGGATCCGGGATTACCCCCGAACGGCCCCTCCGTCTAACCCCGTACCTGACCCTTATCCCGGGGACAGGCGTTAAACCATTCCTCCCCCAACGGGCTGGCCCTGGCGCCAGCCCGCTTTTGTTGCGTTGGGGGCGCTGTCAACGCACGTATGGCCACCGCTCCGGCCCCGAAATTCACTTTCAAAACTGGTACACTCCCCGCATCCCTACGCTCCCCAGATTGTCAGCACATTCCCCGGTATTCCCGGAAATGAGGAAAGACCGATGGCAACCGCGACCCCTGTTGAGGTGACTCCCGTACGCATCATGCAAATGGCCTGGGGCTATGTTCCGCCCCTCGTGCTGGAGGCCGCCATCCGCCACCATGTCTTCGACGTTCTCGACGGCGGCCCTAAAACCATCCCGGAAGTCGAGAAAGCGACGGGCGCCTCGGCCCGCGGCTTGATTGCCATCATGAACGCGCTGGTTGGCCTCGAGTTTCTCTCAAAAGACAAGCAGGGCCGCTACGCACTCACCCCCGAGAGCGAGGCCTTCCTCGTCAGCACCAAGCCTTCTTTCCAGGGCGGCCTCATCAAACACTGCAGCGAACAACTCATTCCGCGCTGGCTGCACATCAACGAGGTCGTCGCTACCGGCAATCCTGTGACTCCGGTCAACGTTGAAAAATCCGGTGGCGAGTTCTTCCACGATTTCGTGCTCGACATCTTCCCCATGAGCTATCCCGCCGCCCAGACCCTCGCCGCCGCGATGAATTATGGCAGCAGCGGAGCACCCGTCACGGTCCTCGACCTCGCTGCCGGTTCGGGCGTGTGGGGCATCGCGCAGGCGCAAAGGTCGCCGCGCGTGCACGTCACCGCGGTCGACTGGCCGGAAGTCATCGACGTCACGAAGAAGACCTCCGCTCGCTTCGGATTGGCCGATCGATTTTCGTTTGTAGAAGGCGATCTGCTGACAGCCGACTTCGGCTCCGGCTACGGGCTCGCGACTCTGGGCCACATCCTCCACAGCGAAGGCGAGGCGCGCAGCCGTGCACTGCTGGCGAAAACCTTCAAAGCCCTTGCCAGCGGCGGCACCATCGCGGTTCAGGAGTTTCTTGTCAATCAGGAAAGAACCGGTCCCGTGAATGGACTTTTCTTCGCCGTCAACATGCTGGTGAACACGACGGAGGGTAATACCTTTTCCTTTGAGGAAATCGGGGCGTGGCTGGAGGAGGCGGGATTCAGGAATTCACGCCTGCTGGAGTCCCCCGGTCCATCGCCGCTAATTCTCGCGACCAAACCCTGATCCACTGGATGCCCGGGCTCGATGTCTGAGGCCCGGGATCGGTCCCCGTCACCGATGCGCGGCCACCATCCCCTGCGACCGCAGTCGCGTCCGGCGCGGTGAGAGCATCTGCATGGTGATCAGGATGGCCGGAACCAGAAACACCGTCGACCCCATCACCCACATGAATGCCCCCGCGGCAATCTGATCGTTGAGCGCGCTCAGCCCGAACAGCCGCGGAATCGCTCCATAGCTCGGATAAAGTAGTCGCCCGGAGAAGCACAGGAACGCCGAAAGCCCGGTGTTCACCACGTCCGCGAGCAGCAGGTAGGGAAGCAGGAGCCACCGTGAGCCGTGCTGCCGATAAGGCCACGGTGCGATCACCGGCCACCAGAACATCAGGCTCGTGAACAAAAAACAGGCATGCTCAAAGTTGTGCCAGCCCTCTGACGCCAGCGCGAATTCATACGCCTTCGGAATGTGCCAGCCAAGATACGCCGCGTTCATCGCGATCCAGGCCACCCGTGGCCGCGTCAGGAATGCTCCAACCCGATGCAGCAGCCCCGTTGCGAACAGCGGCCGCAGCATGCGCCGAATCAGCGGTCGCGGCAGACCGCGCAGCATCGGAACCACCGGCGCTCCCAGCGCCATCAGCGGCGGTGCAATCGACATCAGCACAAAATGTTGCGCCATGTGCATGAACAGCAGCGACTCGCTGAATGTATCGAGCGGCGATGCTACGGCCACAAAAATCGCAAACACGCCGCCCAGAAACGCAACCATCCTCCACGCCGGAAACACCTCAGGCCGCGTTCGCCGAATTTGTAACCATCCTCGTACGTAAACGATCGCCGTCACCACGAGGGCCACGCTCACCCCGCACGGAATCTCCCACCTCGTGAACAGAGTCTCCGCGCTCATGGCGTGCTGCTTCCGCCCGCAGGAGCGGCGTTCGACTGCGCCGCCTGTTGCGAAGCATCAAACGCCGGTGGTTCGCCCTTCGGATGCAGCGTCTCGAGGAAACTCACCAGCGCCTCAATTTCCGCCGGCGACAGATTCTTCCCGTACGCCGGCATGTTGCCGCCGCCCGTCACCACCTTGTAGCGCATCTGGTCCGGCGTCATGCGCGTCGCCACCGCGTCCAGCGCCGGCC
>JBAVUB010000188.1:0-13781 GCA_049696575.1 Acidobacteriaceae bacterium
GAGGAGCCTCCGAGGTTGTTCTCTGAATCAGCTTCCGCGCTGAGTTCAGCTTCTTGTAACACCTCGTGCTCCTCCTCGACTTAGCATCCAAACAATACTCCCAGTACTCGGAGGCAACAGGCGCTCAGGAGTCTGGAGAATTCTGGAATTAGATGGTTGTTTCCGGTCGCGCCGATCCTGCGTTTTTGAAGGGATGCCGCTCGGGAGGCTCGGCGGGCGCGGGGAGCAGGGCCAGGACGGAGGGGACGGCAAGGTTGAGAGCCGGGTTGCGGTGCCGGAGGTAGCCATACATGGGCTGAGCCGTGGCGCGCCAATCTGGGCTTTGGGGACGAGGGCGGTGCGGCCCAGAAAGATCTGCTTGGCGCCCATTTCGATGGCCTCGCCGACGCCGGCGTACACGAGTCCGAGATACAAAGGTGTGCCCCTGGCCGCCGTGGCCTTGTCGAAACCGATGTAATAGCCATGCGCGCTGGCGCCGTCCCGGATGACGTTGACGAAGCCCAGGAGTTTGTTGCCCTGCCTGGGCCGGGCGATCACGGTGCGGAAGTCGTCGCCGAAGCTCGCCGCGAGTGCGGGGATCCATTGGGGATGGATGGTCACCAGCCGCAGCTTCTGGCGCTCATGCACCTGGAGGTAGAGACGGTGGATTTCCGGGGCTCTGGCTCTCGCCTGCTCCGGAGCGAGCCGTTCCAAAACGATGCCGGAGGTCTCAAGGTCAGCGATGGTCTTCCTGATGCCGCTGCGGTAGTCGGATCGCATGTCCTCGAGATAGTCCTCGAAGGTACGCCAGCCAGGCTTGCAGTGGAGGATCATATTGGGTTCTGTCTCGAAACGGCGGAAGCCAAAGCGTCTCAGGGCGGCGGCATCTTTCTGCTCGTCGGAAAGGTCCTTGATCACGACGAGGTCGAATTCGATGGAGAGTTTCATGGAACGGTGGATCCGGTACAAGGCTTCCTCGACCACGGCCCAGAGCCGAGCCGGATCCTCCCCTTCGGCAAAGCCAACACCGGGGGACGCAGCGGAGAGAAGGTTCCCGCACACGAGCAGGCGCTGGTGGACACGCGCCACAGGAAGTTTGGCCGCGGTCTCAACGGCTTTCAGCAGACCGTGCCATTGGCGCAGCAAGCTTGACGCGACGTCGCGCCAAAGCTCAGGATCGTGGTCTGCCGCCTGCGGGGCCTCGTCGAGTCCGGCCCAGGGAAGGTGGGACCCGAACAAAAGGATTCGCTTGTGGCGGGAGATGGAGCGTGCCGTAGCCTTCCCCAGAGAGCGCCAGAGACCTTGTCCGTCTTCAAGGGCCCCCAGGGAAGCAAGGTCGGCGACCCGGATGTCGAGGCTCTGTGCCACGACGCCTGCCACGGGCTGGCCCTCCTGGTATGCCAGTTCGTAGTGCGGGGTAAGATTCGCGGGCAGGTTCTGCTCCAGCAGTCCCAGAAAGCGGCGGGACAGAAACACGCTGGAGGATGCCGACACGCGGTCCCAGTCGCTCGCCTTCAGGAAGGCGATCGAATCCGCGAGAACGAAGCGGATGGCCGACACAGCGCCGCGACGCGACATCGGAGGGCCTCCAGCGCAATCCGGGACCATTATCTACCGCGCGAATTCATCCCGCTTGGCGCAGCGAATGGGCTAGAGTACGAGCAGATGATCGAGAAGCTCCCGTTCAGGAGGTCGGACCATTTCCCCGTTCATCCTCCTCGCTGCCCGGAAGAGCCGCTTATCGCAAGGGGAGCTGCTCATTGGTCGCCCGGTCGGGTGCGCTGAGCGAGTCCTGCTCCTAAATCTTGCGCGCATGCGCGGTGACTCTGGCGGTCCGAGAGCCAATATGAACACGGCCAGCCTCGCCGGCGAAGCCAGGTCGCAAACCAAGAAGTCGTGACCGTCCATCACTTAGCTCACCCCACGAGACTTCTGGATCTTTCCCAAAGAAGCCGTCGTCAGTTATCAACTCGGGACGGATGACCGGCAATACGGAACTTTCGTGGGCTTTACCCCATTTCTGAATAGACCGAAAATTGATTGTCGGTCCCCGATCGCGGCGAGTAGCATAGGTGCGCAATCATGCACTGGACTCGTTTCATCGTCGCTGTGATCGTCGCAGGAATCTTTACGTCGATGACCGATTGGTTCTTCGCAGGAGACTGGATCCACAGGCGCTTCACCTATCCAGAGATTTGGCGCGACGGACCCGAGACCAGGGCGATCGCTGTATCGAGCGCGTTTCCCTTTGTGACCTGCGCGGCCTTCCTGACTCTGGCGGTGTGGCTCGGCGTCCACTCACTCGCTTCGCTGCTCAAACTCGCGTTTCTGGTGTGGATCATCGGACCGTTCCCGCTCATCATGACCGATGCGGCGTTTGTCAAATTCCATCGCGTGTTTGTAGCTCTTTACTCGGCTGGATGGCTGGTGAAACTGGCGATTGCCGCCATTGTGGCGCACTGGCTGCTCTCGTAGGACCCGAACGGCATGGATGCCGCAATGGCGTCCCCTTGCCGCATCAGCTTTCTCGTCGGTTTTCTCGTCGGTCGCCCGAGTTGATCATTGCCCAAACCACCGGTAAACCGCAGGTGCCAGTGCGCTGGACGTTCACGGTGTCGAAGATGTTGAAACTTCCGTAGTGCCGACCACCCGGCCACCAGGTCAATGGCATTACGCTGAGCAGAGTTGAGGGGCTGCGCGATTCGATGCTTCGATTCGCAGCGTTTGCGCTTCAGCAAAGGGTGGCGGATGGAACAGGGTTAGTGGGCGGTTTGTCGGTCTTGGTTACAGGTGGGCTCCGAAATTCTCCAGAAACGCATACCCGACCAGCACTCCTGTCAGCACGACGCCGAGTCCGAGCGCCATCAGGTTCCAGGTTCGTACCCGCAGCTTGACCACCCTCACTGTTCCGCCGCCCTCTTCCTCCCTGCTCACGCTCATCAGCGTCATCACATTCACCAGCACACTGGCGGCGAGTGTACCCAGCAGTACGATTGGCGACAAAATGTTGAAAGCCGCCGCTTGACCAGGATGCGAAAGCCAAAGCGCGACCGGTCGAAAGAAAAACGGGACTCCCCATTGATTGAGCAGCGCGGCGCCGATGAAATAGAAAGGCGCCAGCAGCAGAAGAAAGCCGATCCCCGCTGCTGCTGCGTAAGGCGGTTCGCTGCCAGGCTGCTTGCGCCAGCCACCTGTAAACAAGCTTTGCAGCGCTTCTTTCGACATGGCCATCATCCCTCCCACGATCCATTCCAGCCTGGGCCCAAAATCGCTGATTCCGTCGAGTTCCGCGATCATGCCCTGTCCCCACTCCCGCTGCTCTCGCGGAAACACCCTGATCACTCGCATCAACAGCAGCCGGACGCGTTTGCCTGTCGGTGTCGAGAAGAATCCCTGCACAGAGTCAGACCTCGCTCCGGAGCGTTCGTATCAGACGTGAACCGGTCCGCCCATCCTTCGTAGCGGCGCGGGCGCCCGCTCGGCCGTCTTGCGTCAGTCGATAAAGATGCCGAGGAGGTCGGCCAGGCGCGCTCGGTTCTTCCCATCGCGCCTCCAGCCATCCGGCGTCGCTCAGACGCATGAGAATGGGGTAGAGAGTACCGGCTTTTAAACCTGTTATTCGACTCAATTCGTACCCATACTGCCATTCGCTGGCGCGTCCCAGCAGAACCGATAACAGCGTTTTGGTCTGCGGCGACAAGCGAATTTCGTTGCTCACGTTCTGAACGTCTACATATATAGAGTTAGGAAATCAAGTGATTCGCCACCGAAGCTTTGGGCCAGGCAGTCTGCGGGTTCCGGGTGACCGGCATTCGGAAGTTTCGCGGCGCTGGATCGTAAAGTCCGTCCTTCGGCCCGCGTAAGGGGCTGCGAGAAGGAGCGGCTAGGTGACGAACACAACAGCCGCCAGAACAGCCACCAACGGGAAAGAGCCACCGGAGAGATTGTCTCGGATGGCTCTTGAAACCCTTAATTGTAGGGGCCTTGAAGTGGTGCGCCCTGAGAGATTCGAACTCCCGACCTACTGATTCGTAGTCAGTCGCTCTATCCAACTGAGCTAAGGGCGCACTGGTGAGAGGTGCTGCGGTCTCCTTTGAGGATAGCAGTTCCCCGCGGGCCGGATCAATCAAGATGAGGGGTTCAGCGCGGTTCCGATGAGGACCGGATCAGCACCAGTCGACGGAACGGCGCGGCAAGGCGTGGGCTTCTTTGGATTCGACTGCCTCAACCGGCGCAGCGGACGCTGTGGGTTGTTCGCCCCCGGCTTCCAGTTCCTCTTCCGTGAGGATGAAGCGGCGGATGTAGCGCAGCGGCTCATCCCAAACAGCCATCTGTTCGAGATGGTATTGCCAGACGGTGTTGGAAGTGGAGCGCGAGGAGCGGCGGGTGAAGGATTTCCGTTTGATGGTGACGACTTTTCCGTTTGCGTCGAGGCGCGTGTACTCCTGCGACGGAAGCAGAAATGTGATCTGCGTACCCTTTTTCCAGAAGTGGCGGGCGAATTCATGCGAGAAGAGGAGAGCGTAGTAGCGGCGGCCGGAGGAGAGCGTGACAACCGCCTGATCGAAGCCGGGCCACTCCGACTCGAGGTGGGTTTGAAACCATTGGCGGAACTCGAAGCCATGCACGCGGGCGCGGAGGACAACGATGCGGAGGAGCTCTTTGCGAGTCATGGGAGGTTTTTGTGGAGAGGGGTGAGGTAATACCCGGCGGTTCCGCTCTCGGTCGCCCCAACGGTAATCGAAAGCGCTTCCCGAGGCAAGAGGAAAAGAACGCGCGGTATTGCCGAGCCGGGTGCGCTGGCTGCGGAGCCACAAACGGGCGGGTACGAAGGTTGTTAACTACTTAATAATGTGTGGCCTGGCGATTTTTCCTGTTGTGCAATCCGCTGATTGTGATTGGCTTATGGATCACCCGTTGAACATAAAGGAGATAATCAGGTGCTTTTGAAGCCGCTCGGAGCGCCGACTTTGTCGTGGGGGTCTGGGTCTTCCTCCTTGATTCGCAAATGTTTGTCCTCAACCGGGCACGACACGAACGAAGCCTCCGTCCTGAACGGAAATCGCGAGCCTGATCGAGCGGACGGGCGTCCCAGGAGCGAGTCGTTTCCTGGTTTATCGAAGTCGATACTAGAGAGGTTCCAACTGTTTCCAGAGAAAGATGGCTCCTGCATCACTACAACCTTTGGTAACCAAGACGGGCCGAGAGCGAAAAGCGAGCAGGATCAGCGAACGAAGGGAATGTAGGCGCGGTTGCGCGAACGATAAGCGCGGAAGGAATCCTGAAAGCGGCTTTCGAGGAGACGATCTTCGGAACGGATGCGAATCTCAGTGCCCGCGAGGAAGAAAAGGACGGAGGCGAGGAACATGGGCCACCACGTCCAGCAGAATCCGGTGGCGAGCTGCATACCAAACATCGAGGCGTAGATGGGATGTCGCAGCCAGCGGTAGGGCCCGGTCTGGATGAGTTCGTGATCTTCACGAAGGGCGGCGGCGTAGCGCCACTGTTTGCCGAGATGACGGGCGGCGACCCAGACCAGCGCAACCGAAGGGGGAGCGAGGATCATGGATGCGATCAGGGACGGCGCCGATTTGTGGAAGCCGACAGGGCGAACATAAGCCCACACCAGGGCGAAACTAACCATGACCAGTAGAATGCCCCACTTTGAAGCAGGGGATTTCGCGACCTCTTTGCGATCAGCTGCCTGCTTACTGGGTTTCAGGAAAGCGAGCGACCATAAAATCCAGCAGAGAAGAAGTTCGGCGAGGGCGATCCACTGCAGCATGGGCGGAATTATAGGCGTCTCTGGCAGTGGGTTCCGGATTCGGAAGTCGAGGTTGAAGGGACCTGGCCGCCGTGATGCAGCCCGTGGAATAGAGACTGCATGCAGGCAACCGCCGTCTAAAATCCCAGAAGGTATGTTACGTTCCGCGTTGACTGGCTGCTTCTCTACGGCACTGTGCGCTCTGCTGCTGATGCCAGGAACGCGGTGTGCGCGTGCGGAGACGGTGGATACCAATCCGCTGAGCCGGCAGCCGGAAGTGCAGCAGGCGTTCGAGCTTTTCTACAACATGGATTATGACGAAGCGCTGCCGCGTTTCGAGAAGATCCGGAGAGAGCATCCGAACGACCCGATGGCGACGGCGTATTTACTGGATGCTGTGGAGTTCCGCGAGCTGAACCGGCTGGATCTGCTGGACACGACGTTCTACGCGAACGACGGATTCCTGACCGGGAAGCACACGGTGGTCGAGGATCCGAAGGTGCGGGATCGGGTGAAGGCGCTGGGCGATCAGGCGGTAAGCCAGGCGAATGCCGAGCTGAAGGCAAATCCCAACGACGTGAACGCGCTGTTCGTGCGGGGATGGGTGAGGAGCCTGGAGGCGACGTACTCG
The DNA here is from genome assembly GCA_049696575.1 of Acidobacteriaceae bacterium. GTDB lineage: Bacteria > Acidobacteriota > Terriglobia > Terriglobales > Acidobacteriaceae > Palsa-343. The sequence goes on from JBAVUB010000188.1 coordinate 6,375, forward strand.
GCGATGGTGGAACGGGCGTTTGTGGGAAGCCTGAAAGAGGCGCTGGGAGCGCGCAGCGACTGCGACAGGGTGCTGCAACTGGATCCGAACTATGTGGACGCGGAGCTGGTGACGGGCGTGTATCAATATGTGGTGGGCGCACTGTCGGTGCCGTTTAAAGTGGTGATCGGCATCATGGGCATTCACGGGTCGAAAGGCGCGGGGCTGGCGTTGTTGCGGGACGACGCGGAGCGCGGCGTGATTACGCGGGTGGAAGCGAAGACTTCGATGATGCTGTTTCTGCGGCGCGAAGCGAAGTACGAGGCGGCGGTGCAAATCGCGAAGGGAATGGCGGAGGAATATCCGCACGATTACCTGTTTCGGCTGGAAGAGGCGAACCTCGAGAAGGACGCAGGCGACGGAATGGTTGCGGTGGAGACTTACCAGGGGTTGATCGATACTGCGAAACGGGCAGGATATTATCCGAATGCGCATCTGGAGCTGGCTTACTTCGGGCTGGGCGACAGTCTGCGCGGGCAAAAGAAATTCAGCGATGCGGTGGCGGCGTATCGCGACGGCGCCGATCAGGCGACCGTGAGTCCGGAACTGAAGCGGCGGTGCCTGCTGGAGGCAGGGAAGACGTTTGACCTGATGCGGGAGCACGACAAAGCGGTGCAGCAGTATCGGGCAGTACTGAGCGCGGGCAGCGACACGGTGCAGGGCGATCAGGCGCGGAAGTATATGAAGTCGGCGTATACCGGGAAATAGACCAGGGTCCAGAAGAAGAAAGGCGGCGGCTCAAGTTTGAGCGCGCCGCCTTTTTCGTGGGTAAGCGTTGGGGAGGTTAATTCATATCGTCGATGTAGCGAGCCAGGATCACCGAGTTCCCCGACGTGGGGTCCTTGATGAGGAGGCCGACGACGCGGATGTTGGCGCTGACATCGGTAAGGGAGCTGAAGCCGGAGCGGAACTTCGTGCCATCGGCAACGTAGACCGTGACCGGCTGACCCGGCACCAGCAGGCCGGCGAATCCATTGATGTTCATCTGGAAAGTGCTGTTGCCGGTGTTAAGGGAGTTGGCAACCAGGGTTCCATTGAATCCCCAGTTACGGAGCACGACGCGTTTCACGCTGAGTGCATCGCTGTTGGCCGCGCCCGACAAGGGTCCGCCAACCGAAACGTGCTGGCCGGGCAGAAGCGATGACGGGTTGAAGAGGAACTGCGTGAACTGGTTGTGCATCCAGTAGATGAAGAATTTCTCTGAGCCACTGAGATCGACCTGAGCAATCTGGCCGTCGGCGACGCCGTCGCCGCTGGCGGGCAGCGTGCCACGGACGTACAGGTCGAAGTCGCTGGCGACCCCGGACGAAGGCTGAACATACGTGATCTGACCGGCGGCATAAAAGCCAGTCTGCGTGAGGATGGCGACTTCGTCGGCGTCGATCGTCGAGTCGGCGCGGTCGATCGTGCCGGAGATCTGGACGATGCTGGTGGTTGTGAGATCGGCGAGGGTTTCGCCATTATCCCACTCGGTCTGACCGTTGACATTGACGGTGAAAATGCGCCCGTGCGGTCCCTGAATCGAGAAGGACTGCGCGGAAAGAGTGGGGTTGACGACGCCGGCGATGAACTCGTCGATGTAGCCGCCCGGATTGCTGGGTCCAACCGCGGTGATATCGAGGATCGGAGTGACCATTCCGGTGATCGCCCCGTTGGTGACCTGAAGGGACTTATCGAGCCGGAAATCCATGCGAATGCCAACCGGGCCAGTGGTGCTGACCACCAGCGGATTCGCGAGGGTCTGGGTGTAGGTGTTGGTAGTGAAGGTCGCCGGCATGGTGGCGATGGTGGGCGCGCCGGAACCGGTCTGGAGATAGCCGATGGTGGCGCTCGAGAACGTGACGGCGATTTTGGTGTAGGTGTCCGCCGTGACGTTATTCATATCCATCAAGGTCTGGAGGCCGTTGTAGCGGGCAAAGTCGATCATGGGGCTGCCGCTGACCAGGGGAACGGAGTTACCGTCGGCGTCGATGGCGTCGACAGACTGGATAGTGGCGTTAAAAGAGACAACGCTGGCGACCGGCGCGTCAGTGCCGATGACGAAAGCGGAGCCGGTGTTGTCGGGGTTTGTGTTGGACTGCGTCATCTGGTCGCCGCAGCCGACGAGCAGAAATACGGAGAGGAGCAAAGGAGCGGCGCCGAGGCACAGAGCGGAAATGCGTGAGCGCAGCCTTACGTGGGTGGACATAGGGAGAGTCGCTTTCCGCAGTTCCGGGAAGCTGTTCGAGAATGCGGCGCCGTTCACGGAAGATCAGGGCCCAGACGCAAAAAGAGTATGCGCGTACGAGACGCGAAGCTCGTTGCAGCCAGGCTGTGATCCTCGGAAAGCGGCGGTCGCAGTGCGCGATGGAAGCGTGCCCGTGAACCGCTGGTGGTATCGATAATTGATCGGCGAAGTTCGCCGTCGCAAGGGTGAACACAGGGGTGTGCGGTTAGTTTCGGAAAATTTCAGCACGTTGGTAACTGTTTCGCGAAATTTGCGTCGGCGGTGGTGACGAAAGGGGTCCACAGGCAGCGAATTGTGCGAAATGTAATGCACTGTTGACGGGGCATTTCCGGTCGTGGTGCGAAGCTGCATCAGAGCAAGCATGCGGAGGGTTCAGGAGCAGGCATGCAGCGCATAACACAAAAGTTGCAGGCGATCCGGCGCGACACGGAATCCTGGTTCGGCGGCGCGAACACTGCTGGCTGGCTGTTTCCGCTGACGCACTGGAACTGGAAGGTTGCGCTGATGACCGCAGTGCTGCGCGGCCTGGCGTGCGTGGCGGCGCTGCGGCATATGGAAGTGCATGCGCGCAACCATTTCGGCGTGGTGGAAGCGGCGTTTGTGCTGGTGACGTGCGGGGCTTTTTCGGCGCTGCAGCAGCAGTCGCTGCAAATAGGGTCTCAGATTCTGGCTTGGTTCTCCTGTGTGGTGGTGGTGCCGCTCACCTCGCTCGGTTGCGATGCATCGCTGCATTTCTGGCTCGATGGACGGCAGACAAGACAGCTGGGAATTCCGGCGCTGGTGTTCACGGTTTTGTCGGCCACCTTTCACTGGCACATGATTCGGAACGGCGTGCTGCTGGTCGGCGATGAGTCGCACTCGCTCGGCACCGATCTGAAGCGGATTCCGAGGCTGACGGCGACGTATTTCACGACGCCGGTGTTGTGGATGTGGCGGCTGGCCAGCGCGATGATTGCGAAAGGCGAGGCGCTGGTTGCAATTGGCGCTGGCGATTAGTGCCGGTCGGGTTTCACCTGATCCCATGTCTCAGAATCGAGACATGGGGCACCCAGATTCTTTTCAGGCGTCGAGCTTTTTCGTGACCAACTCGTTCAGCAGCGCTGGGTTGGCCTGGCCTTTGGAAGCCTTCATCACCTGGCCGACGAAGAAGGCGGCGACGGTCTTCTTGCCCTTGCGATACTGTTCCACCTGCGCAGGATTGGCGGCGATGACCTCGTCGATCATCTTTTCGAGGGTCGATGCGTCGCTGATCTGCTGCGGCTTTTCACGTTCGTAGACCACGCCGAAATCCTCGTTGCGCTCGAAGCTGAGGTCGAAAAGCTGTTTGAGCTGCTTTGAGGAGAGTTTGCCCTCTTCGGCGAGATCAGCGGCCTGGGCGACGCCCTTGATCGAAATCGGCGACTGCTCGAGCTCGAGGCCGGCAGCTTTCAGTCGCATGGTCAGCTCGCTCTGCACCAGGTTGGCGACGCGGCGCGGATTCTTTGCGGCGCGCGCAGCGGCTTCGAACTGGTCGGCGAAGGCGCGGGTGGCGGTCAGCGTGTGCGCGTCCTGCTCCGTGATGCCGTATTCGGCGATCATGCGGGCGCGGCGCGCTTCCGGCAGTTCGGGCATGTGCGCGGCGATCTCGGCCTTCCAGCGATCGGGAACGATGAGCGGCGGAAGATCGGGCTCAGGAAAATAGCGGTAGTCGTGCGCCTGCTCCTTCGAGCGCATCGAGTAGGTGCGGCCTTCGCTGGCGTTATAGAGGCGTGTTTCCTGGACGACGCGATTGCCGGTTGACACTATCTCAATTTGCCGCTCGATTTCGTATTCGAGTGCGGCGCGGATGAAGCGAAAACTGTTGACGTTTTTCACTTCGGCCCTGGTGCCGAATTTTTCCTGTCCGCGCAGCCGGACACTGACGTTGGCGTCGCAGCGCAGCGAGCCTTCTTCCATGTTGCAGTCGCTCACGCCGGTGTAGAGCATGATTTCTTTGAGGCGGGTGAGGTATTCGTACGCTTCGTCCGGCGTGCGCATGTCGGGCTCGCTGACGATTTCGATCAGCGGCGTGCCGCAGCGGTTGAGGTCGACGTAGGTGCGGGTGGCCGAATCCGGGAAGCCGTCGTGGAGGCTCTTGCCGGCGTCTTCTTCCATGTGCAGGCGCGTGATGCCGATGCGCTTTGGGCCTGTGGGCGTCGGAATCTCGATGTGACCGTGCTCTGCCAGAGGCTTGTCGAACTGCGAGATCTGGTAGCCCTTGGGTAAGTCGGGGTAAAAGTAGTTTTTGCGGGCGAAGATGGAGCGTTCGCGGACCTCGCAGTTGAGTGCGAGGGAAGCGAGCGTGGCAAACTCGACAGCTCGCTTGTTGAGAACGGGCAGTGCTCCCGGCAAGCCGAGGCAAACCGGGCAGACGTTGGTGTTGGGCGGCGATCCGAAGCGGTTGACGCAGCCGCAGAAGGCCTTGGTCTCGGTGAGGAGCTGGACGTGGACCTCGAGGCCAATGACGGGTTCGTATTTGGCGCGGACTTCGGGCGACAGAGTGGCTGCGGTGGCCATGGGAAACTTCAGTTTAGCAAGCAGTGGAGTACCCCCTCCCCCTCCCCAATTTGCCAAGTGTTTGATAACAGGTGCCTTCGAGTTTCCTTCGGGATTAAGTGATTGAAAATGGGTCAGTTGGAGACGCTCGCGAATGACGCATTGACACTCGTCACTTGATTCATTGGCGTACGCGAACGAGCTTGTTGATTGAGAGCAGGTCACTTGGGTCGCGCGTGCGAATGATGCACTCATGTGCGCGAATGACCCCTTCGCACTCGTGAATACATCACGGGCGAGCGTCATTGATGCAGTCACGCGCGCCTGCGAGGCAGAAAGAGATGACGAAAGAGAGGGCGGGGACGGGAAACAGTCCGCGGCGGCGAGCGCAAGATAGTCCGGCATGGTCGTCTCCTCTCCTCAACAGAAAAGCCTGCCGTTGGGCAGGCTTTTTCTTTTTTAACTCTATAAGTTCAGTATAACATGCGGGAAGAATAAGCTCGCCAAAATACTTTGAGGGTATAAGGATATAAGTTGTTGTAAGTCAGCGGTCATTACTTTGGTTTTTGAGGCCGCCTCTTGACAAGTTTCCCACGTTTGGGGGTTGGCGGAAACGTGCTGATCAAGATGGCGTTTGCTTTTGGCTGAGGCTCTCTTTAAATGGCTGGATGGGCTTACCCCAGTTTTCGCTGAGGTCGATCCAAGTGCGGTTCATTTTTTGGATGAGGACGAGTTTTTTGGCACGGGTCCAGCCCTTGAGTTGCTTTTCGCGAGCGATGGCTTGATCCGGATTGTCGTAGCGCTCGAACCAGACGAGACGGTTGCAGTTGTAGTCCGCCGCAAATCCTTCAAAGATTTTGTTCCTGTGCTGGAAGACGCGGACTTCGAGGTTGCTGGTGATGCCGATGTAGAGGATGCGAGTGCGGCTGGCGACGATGTAGACGTAGAACCAGCGTTCCTGCATGTGTGGAGCGTAGCTTCGAGCCCGCCGGTTTCCAAATGACGGAGGTAATGATCCGGAACAAAGAAATGCAGGTCCATTCGACTCGCGTCTGAATTGATTGTTGCGCCCAAAAGCGGGCGCAACGAATTCGGATGCTTCGCTCAGGATGACACTTCTGTTTTTATGGTTGGATTGTTGTGATGCGAGCCGCCAGGAAGGCGGGCGCTTCGCGCTCTCCGGGCGGTGTGTAGGCGGGCGATTGAGGAAGCCGGTTCGTGACGTTTATTTCTTTGGGTAGGTGAGCCAGAGGTATTCCAGCGCTTCGGGGAGGATTTGGAGTTTGGTGGCGTGGTCGACGTGGCCTGCGTTCTTCGCGAAGAGGAATTGGTAGTGGTAGTGTTTGGCGGCCAGGGCGGCGGCCATTTTTTCGTTGGCGAGGACCCAGTCGTGCATGTCGTCGCGCATGGTGTTGGGGTTGTAGAGGTCGCGGTCGCCGACTTCCATCCAGATGCGGATGGGTTTGCGCGGGGAGTTAGGGACTAAGTTGTCGACGAAGCCCCATGCGCCGTGGGGCGTGGCGGGATTCCAGGGCCACTGCTGGTTGATCCACGTGCCGGAGTACGCGAGGACGCGGTGGTAAAGCTCGGGGTGATACCAGGCCATGATGAGCGAGACCGCTCCGCCGGAGGAGCCACCCATGGCGGCGCGACCGTTGGGATCGTGGGTGAGGGTGACGCTGCATTTGGATTCGACGAGAGGGAGGACTTCGTTCTCGACCCACTCGGCGTAGTGGCCGGACATGGTGTCGTACTCGAGGCCGCGCTCGGAGCCCTGGGCGTCGCCGCCGCCGTTCTGGATGGAGATGGCGATCATGATGGGGACTTTGTGCGCGGCGATTAAGTTATCGAGGGCGGTGAAGAGGGCGCGGTCGGGGCCGTCGGCTCCAACGATGAAGGGCGCGGGCGTGCCGGGGACATATTGATGCGGGACGTAGACGGCGACGGTGCGGGTCCAGGGATGAGGATGCGAGGTGGTGAGGATGAGGCGCTCGGGATGGTCGGGGTCCGGGGTGCCGAAGGTGCCGGGGTCGCGGGCGATGCCGGGGTAGAACTTGCTGTCGGCGGAGGTCATGGTGATTTCGGTGACGGCGCCTTGCGGGACGGCGGGGTTGGCGGTCATCTCGGGCGCGGGCGGGTGCGTGGGTCCGAGGATGAAGTTGCCGTCTTTGTTGGCGGGCGGAAGGGTCGCGTCGGGGAGTTCCGTGGCGCGGACGTAGCCTGGCGTGTGGGGATCGCGGGTGGGGTAGGTGCGGGGCTGCTGGGCTTGGGCGGTGGCGAGCGTGAGAGCGCAGAGGATGAGAGGGGCGAGGCGGTTGGTCGGGCGCATCCGGTTTTTCTCCGGGTTCGATTGTAGCGGGGCGTGGGGAGACGGTCTCGCGAGCGCCGAAACGCAAGGTCCTTCGCCCGCTGACGCGGGCTCAGGATGACATCAATAAGGCTGCAATGGAGTCAATAGGGCGTCGATGGCGTCGTAGCCGGTGGGGAGTTCGATGCCTTCGGTGGTGGCTCCGGCAGCGAGGAGGGCGGCGACGGAGTCGGGTTGGCGGCGGCGCTTCCAGTACGCGTCGATGCAGGCTTTGACGGCGAGCTGGAGAGGAGTGCGGCCGCGCTCGTCGGTGATGTTG
>JBAVUB010000189.1:0-4207 GCA_049696575.1 Acidobacteriaceae bacterium
CCTCTGGACCGCCGATGCGGCCACCGGACACGCCTCCCGCATCCCCGGCATCGCCCTCAACGGCGTCTTCACCAACCCGTTTTCCATGGCAGCCCCCTGCTCCTGGATGCCGGACAGCCGCAGCCTCCTCTGCCTCACCGTCTCCGCCAGTCGCGGCCCAGCCCCCACGCCCTCTGAAGTTCCCACCGGTCCCGCGGTGCAGCAAAATCTCGGCCGCGTCACGCCCGCCCGCACCTACGAAGACCTCCTGAAAAGCCCCGAAGACGAGCGCTTCTTCGATTACTACGCGACCGCGCAGGTGCGCGTTGTGTCGCTCGCCGGCGCATCGAAGCCCGTCGGCAAACCAGGCGTGATCGATGCGGCCCAGCCCTCGCCCGATGGCCATTACGCGCTGATCGTCGAGACCCATCACCCGTACTCCTACGAGCTGCCGTTTGAAAACTTCCCGAAGAAGACCGAGGTCGTCGATCTCCGCACCGGAGCAGAGAAGCAGCTCTCTGACGTCCCGCTCGCCGACAACATTCCCATCGCCAACGACGCGGTCGCGACCGGCCCGCGCAACTACCAGTGGCGCGCCGATGCTCCCGCAACCCTGTCGTGGGTGGAAGCCGGCGACGATGGCGATCCAAAGAAGGCCGCCGTCGTGCGCGACCGCATCTACCTCCTCGACGCGCCGTTCACCGGCTCGCCCCGCCTGCTCGCGGAGCTGCCCATGCGCTTTGCTGGCATCGAGTGGGGCAACGCGCACCTGGCTCTGGTCAACGAGCGCGAGTGGACCCACCGCCGCCGCGTCATCGCCGAGGTCGATCCCTCGGCCAGTGCGCCCAGCGTCACCAAGCTCTACGAAGGCTCCTCCGAGAATCGCTACAAGGATCCAGGCCGCGCCGTGCTCGTCGAAAACGCCTCCGGTCATCGCGTCCTCGAACTTACCGCCGACGGAACCGGCTTCTACTTCAGTTCTCCTGGAGCCAGCCCCGAAGGCGATCGCCCCTTCATCGCCGTCATGAATGCCTCGACCGGCAAAGAGGAGCAAATCTGGCGCTCCGCCGCTCCTTTCTACGAACTCCCAACCGCCATCATCGATCCCGCCAAATCAATCCTGCTCCTCCGCCGCGAATCTCAGGACCAGCCGCCCAACGACTTCCTCCGCGATGCCGCCGGCCGGCTCACCCAGGTCACCGATTTCCCGAATCCCTACGGCGCTACACCCCTCCCGAAGAAACAAATCCTGCGCTACAAGCGCGCCGATGGCCTGGAGCTGAGTGCCAATCTCTATCTGCCGCCTGGCTACCGACCCTCTGACGGACCGCTCCCCACCCTCGTGGAGGCCTATCCCGTCGAATACAAATCGCGCTCCGCTGCCGGCCAGATCACCGGCTCGCCGTACCAGTTCCCGCGCTTCTCGTGGGCCGGTCCCGTCTTTTTCGTCACCCAGGGTTACGCCGTGCTTGAGAACGCCGCCATTCCCATCGTCGGCGAAGGCGATGCGCAACCCAACGACACGTACGTCGAACAGCTCGTGGCCGGCGCGAAAGCAGCCATCGACGAAGGCGCCAGCCTCGGCGTCGTCGATCGCAACCGCGTCGCCGTCATGGGCCATTCTTACGGCGCTTTTATGACCGCCAATCTGCTTGCCCACAGCGACCTGTTCAAAGCCGGAATCGCCCGAAGCGGCGCCTACAACCGCACCCTCACCCCCTTCGGCTTCCAGAATGAGGAACGCACCTACTGGCAAGCCCCCGACGTCTACTTCAAAATGTCGCCCTTCTCTTACGCCGACAAAATCAAAACGCCGATTCTCCTCATCCACGGCGAAGCCGACAATAATTCCGGCACTTTCCCCATCCAAAGTGAACGATTCTTCGACGCGCTCAAGGGTCACGGCGCGACGGTCCGCCTGGTCTTCCTGCCGCTCGAGGCCCACGGCTACGCGGCCCGCGAATCGCTGCTCCACATGCTCTGGGAGATGAACAACTGGCTGAACACCTACGTGAAGAATCCTCCGCCCGCCGGCGCAGCGGGCCAATAAACAAGGCTCACACGCAGGTCATACTGGGCACGGCTTCCTGCATCTCAAGTGGCTATGGACCCTGGGAATGCCCTTGAATTTTCCTTCAAAGGGGGCCATTCTGGTGGAGTCTCGTCACCCACGTGAATAGGCGGATTTATGCCCAGGTTCATGCGTCCCGGTAGATCCCCCCTCCTGGCGGCGCTCTGCGCGTTCCCCTTCCTGGCCGTGCCCCTGCACGCCCAGGTGTTTACGGTCGAGGCGGAGCACGTCGAGAAGCACTACACCGAGTTCCCGCCCACCCACGTCCGCTACCCCTCTGATCCCATCACGACCCTGGGCCGCGAAGAACTCGTCCGCTTCATGCAGGCTGAGCAGGGATTCGCGATGCGCCCCCTGCCCATCGCCAACCTCACTCTCCACGCCAACGGGCACATGGATCCCACCGGCGACAAATACGTCGATCAGCTCCACCAGAAGGGCATCTCCGTCAAGCCGGGCGATCGCGTCGTAGTCACCGACATTAAAATTCACGAGAAGAGTATCGAGATCGACCTCAACGGCGGCTTCGAGCACAAGCACAAATATCTCCGCCACATCTCCATCGGCACGGATCCCGCGTACACCACGCCCATCGTGCAGGACAGTGACGCGGCGCCCACCGGTGCGCGCGTGACCCTGCTCTTCGAGGAACGGGTTCCCGACCTGAATGGCGAGCAGCTGGAAGCGCTGCTCAAGCCCATGATCGACTTCGGCGTGAAGTCGCCTGCGGAAGCCTTCGCCGAGTCGCTGCCCGATTTCCTCCGCAAGGCCGTCGAAGAACATCGCGTACTTGTCGGCATGGATCGCGACATGGTTGTCTACGCCAAAGGCCAGCCCAACCGCAAAGTGCGCGAGACGTCCCCCGATGGCAAGGCCTTTGAGATATGGATTTACGGCGAAGCGCCCCAGCCCGTCGAGATGATTCGCTTCGAGGGCAGCTTCGTCACCCGGGTTGAGCTCGCCAAAGTCGGCGAGCCAATCCAGGAGCGCAGCGAAAACGAGATGGGCGACTACTGGGGCAATCAGCCGGTCGTCGCGAAGAATCAGCATGAAGTGAAGCTGGGCGATGCGACCGAAGCGGACCGCACCGAGGAAAACGCGCCGCGATCGGCGCCCACGCTGCGCAAACCCGGCGAAGCGCTGCCCGCCAACGATAACAATCCCGCCGGCGCAATGCAGCCGGTAAACATGCCGCCGGATCAGCGGCGACCAGGCGATCCAGGCTACACGCCAACGGTTTCAGCGAAACCGTGTTCCGGACAGAGCCAGACTTCGAGTCAGGGTTCGACGCAGACAGGTTCTGCGCAGACCTCAGCACAGGCTTCCGGTTCCGGTTCCGCTTCGGGCTCTACGCCGTGTGCGGCACAACCGCAAAGTGGAACCTCGGGTTCCTCGCAGCCGCAATCCGGCTCCGCGAGCAGCCAGCAGAAGAGCGGCTCCAACTCGACCCAGCAGCCCCAAAGCGGCTCGAGCCAGGATCAACCCAACCCTCTGGACAAACCGCAGTAAAGGCAGCCTGTAGCCGGTAGCCTGTAGCAAAGCACGCCATCCCCTACTCTTCTGTTTTTGTTAAGTATCTGAAAACAGGCACGTTGCGGCTCGTCTCCAGGGCTAAGTAGTTGAAAATGAGTCAGTTCCTTCACGGTCGAGACATGCATCATTCACACGCGTGAAGGGCTGGATGATTGAATCGGGGTTAGTTACGAGAGGCCCTCAAAACCCAGAGTTTGGAGTTTAAGAGTGTAGGATCCAGCGAAAAGCGTTTAGCGCACAACGGGCGTGAACCGAGCGAAGGACGAGCTAAAGCCAGAGACTGCCAGAAACCCAGGCGCAGAAACAAGGAAGCCCGCCATAGTGGCGAGGCTTTTTTTATTACCCTCTATTATCAGAATACCAAGTCCAGCCCTAAAACTCGCCAAATTTGTTTGAGGGTATTGTGGTGGAAGTGGTGTGAAATCTTGGACAACACTTTAGTACCATGCGCGGAAAGCTTGACAAGTTTTCCACATTTGGGGGTTTGGGCGGGTTTACGCCGCCGCAGGGACGAAAGCTGCCGTCTTAGAGGCGGATATTGACCAGCCCCTCAGCATTCGCTGTCGGGGGTGGCGTCGGCCGCTGCGGCGCGCGCCAGTAATCAATGAACGAAATCTGATGCAC
>JBAVUB010000190.1:0-2065 GCA_049696575.1 Acidobacteriaceae bacterium
GCGCACGGGCGTTGCTGCCGCAGGACGCGGAAGTCGCCGGCCTTCTGGCGCTGATGCTGCTGACCGATGCGCGGCGGACGGCGCACACCGGGCCGGAGGGGGAAATCATCCCGCTGGATAAGCAGGACCGGAGTCTCTGGGATCGCGCACAAATTTCCGAAGGCACGGAGCTGCTGACGCTGGCTCTCTCCAGGGGAGCCGTGGGACTTTACCAGCTGCAGGCGGCGATCGCTGCCGTTCATGACGAGGCGGCACGTGTGGAAGATACAGACTGGCCGCAGATCCTGGCGCTGTATGAACTGCTGCAGCGCGTCGCGCCCAGCCCCATGGTGACGCTGAACCATGCCATTGCGGTCGCGATGGTGCACGGGCCGGCGCGCGGGCTGGAGCGATTGCAGGCCCTGGACAGCGACGAACGGATGCGCGGGCATTATCGTCTCGATGCCGTGCGGGGGCACTTGTTGGAGATGCTCGGCGATGTCGAGAAGGCGGTGCGGCACTATCGAACGGCAGCGGCCGGAACCACCAGTCTTCCGGAACAGATTTATCTGATGACAAAAGCGGCGCGGCTTGAAGAGGCCGGCGGGGAAGCGGACAACCGGCAAACGTCTTCGGAATCGTGAAGGTGACTCCAGGCCGGGGGAAGTTCTTCGACATGATGGAGTACGCCGAAGAGGGCATTCGGCAGCTGCACGAGCTGCAGGGGGGCGATCGCCGCGGCGCCGTAAAGCGCGCAGAGAAACTTCAGCGCACGGGCAAAGCAAGAAGGATTGCGGCAACAGAGGGCGAGACCGAGCGCTGAAAGACCCTCGTGCCGCACCGGCCTCCTATCCTTTTCGGGACCGAGCCCATTCCGGGACGTGTTCGCGAGTGACGACGCAGATGTGAGGATGAGGCCGGCTGGATCTCGGCCACAATAGAGACCATGATTTGCACAGGATCGCAAACATCAATACTCACCACTATGGTGAATACCGGTGTAAACTCAAACAAACCGATGGCACTATCTAAAAAGACCAGTTCCAAGGACGAAGGCAGCGAGGATGCAACGACGCGCGCCTCGATCAGCTTTCCAACAGAACTGTACCGCACGCTCGAGGAGATCGCCCACGAGAAAAAAGTCTCCCTCGCATGGGTGGTACGCGATGCTGCCGAACAATATGTGGCAGCTCGCTGGCCGCTGTTCAAAGGAAGAGTCTGAGATGCCTTCTTATTATGAGTTCTTTGCAGGCGGTGGCATGGCGCGAGCTGGCCTGGGTCCCGATTGGTCATGCGTCTTCGCAAACGACATCGACGAAAAAAAGGGTGCAGCATATAAAGCCAACTGGGGCGCAGAACACCTGAAAATCGCTGACGTCGCTTCTCTGACAACAGGTACCCTTCCGGGACGGGCTGACCTCGCCTGGGCCTCGTTTCCTTGTCAGGATCTTTCGCTGGCTGGCGCGGGAGCAGGCTTAGAAGGCTACCGTTCGGGCACGTTCTGGCCATTTTGGAAGCTGGTTTGTGACCTCAATGGCAAAGTCGATAGAGCGCTCATGGCAATTGGGTGTCGCAACCCAGGGCAGAGCCTTACCATCCCGAAGGCGAACGATGTAGCATACGCGCATGAATTCTGGGAACCGGGAAGATAATACCGCGAGCAGTCCAACCTTGGGCAGACACGCCGTCACGAACTATTACGTCTGTCCAAGTGAAAGCTGGATGTGGACCGACGACTGGCACTGCGAGATCGGCGATCGATGTCCCCGCTGCGGAACCGAAGTTAGCCCATGCGCCCTCCGCGATAATCTGAACGGTAGAATAATGATCTCGGCGCGGGAAGATTTCGAAAGAATGGCAGCTACCGATTTTGGATATCCCGACTGATGAATAAGCTGGCCTCGTTCCGCGTCGGCGAAACTTACACCAATGACCAGATTCGCTTCTCGCTTGATCTGGAGAATCTTGGAGGCATACGACCGTCCCTAGACTCGAGCCGGAACCTCCGTCACGTGGCGATCATGACGGCGGAGGCTGGTTCAGGAAAGCTGCAATCCGAAAACCCCTACCGTGATCGAATCGAAGG
>JBAVUB010000191.1:0-2420 GCA_049696575.1 Acidobacteriaceae bacterium
CCCGTCGACCGCCATGAGTGGTCCATGACCCCGCAGACGGTCAACGCCGTCAACCTGCCGCTGCAAAACGCGCTCAATTTTCCCGCGGCCATTCTGCAGCCGCCATTCTTCGATCCCCAGGCTCCGGCCGCGGTCAATTACGGCGCCATCGGCTCCGTCATCGGCCATGAGATCAGCCACACCTTCGACGCCGAGGGCAGCGCCTTCGATTCCAAAGGCCGCGTGCGCAACTGGTGGACTCCCGAAGATCACGCGCACTTCGAGCAGCAGGCGGAAAAACTCGAGAAGCAATACGACGCCTACGAGCCCTTCCCCGGCGTGCATGTCAACGGCAAGCAGACCATCGACGAGAACATCGCCGACCTTGGCGGCGTCGCGGCCGCTTATGACGGCTATCGCGCCTCACAGCATGGAGCGGAAGGGCCCGCCCAGGACGGTTTCACCGGCGATCAGCAGTTCTTCATCGCTTTCGGCCAGAACTGGGGCTCAAAATCCCGCGAGGCTGCGCTGCGCCGCCAGGTTCTTACCGACGCGCATTCCCCCGGGCAGTTCCGCGCCGACACGGTGCGCAACTCCGATGCCTGGTACAAGGCCTTCGACGTCAAGCCCGGCGAGACCCTCTACCTCGCGCCCGACGACCGCATCCACATCTGGTGAGCCGGCTTGGTTGGCGCGCGGACGGTTGTGGCCCGGATTCGCCATTTCGATATATCGTGGTGCTCATGAAATTTTCATCGCTCGCCCGCGCCCCCAGGCGTCTCGCCCTCACCATCGCCGTTCTGTCCTTTGCCGCGCTGCCTTGTCTCCCCGCCGCCGCGCAGTCTGACGAAGATACCCCCAGGCCTCCCGCGCCGACAGCACCGCAGGCAGCCAAACCGCCGGCACCCGATAAAACTGCGGAAGCGCATCCCCTCCCGCCGCTGCCTCCTGACGCCCACGTCGAGCAGAGCATCACCCTCGACGGCAAGAAGCTGACTTACACCGTCACCGTCGGCACGCTCTTCGTCCGCGACGCCGAAGGCAAAGCCGCCGGCCAGCTCGTCTACACCGCCTACACTGTCGACGGCCCCAATCGCCCCGTCACCTTCGCGCTCAATGGCGGGCCCGGCGCGGCTTCGGTCTACCTCAACTTCGGCGCCATCGGCCCCAAGCATCTCAACGCCGGCAATGAAGGCGACAGCCCCTCCGATCCGGCCACCCTCAGCGACAATCCCGGCACCTGGCTCGACTTCACCGACCTCGTCTTCCTCGATCCCATCGGCACCGGCTTCAGCCGCTCCCTCGTCGACGCGGACCAGACCCGCAAGCTCTTCTGGACCACCGAGCCCGACATCGAATACCTCTCGCGCTGCATCTACGACTGGCTCGTGAAGAACGACCGCCTCGAATCCCGCAAATACCTCGTCGGCGAAAGCTACGGCGGATTCCGCGGTCCCCGCATCACCTACTTCCTGCAGTCGCAGCTCGGCGTCGCCATGAACGGCGTCGTCCTCGTCTCTCCGTATCTCAATCCCACACTCGAGCAGAACGGCGACCTCTCGCCGCTGCCGTGGCTGGTCACGCTGCCCTCCATCACCGCCGCGCATCTGGAGCGCGAGCACCAGCTCACGCCGGAAGCGATGAAGCCGGTCATCGATTACACGCTCGGCGAATACGCCACCACCCTCATCAAGGGCACGGCCGACCAGGCCGCGACCGATGCCATGATCAAAAAGGTCACCGACATGACCGGCCTCGATCCCACCTTTGTGAAGGAATCCGGCGGTCGCCTTGAAACCGGCGCGTATCTCCGCGAAGTCCATCGCGAAGAGGGCAAGCTCGGCTCCGTCTACGACTCCAACGTGACCATGTTCGATCCATTCCCTTACGCCCCAGAGCAACGCGCTAACGACCCGCTTCTGGCCACGCTCATCGCGCCCACCACCACCGCCATGGTCGACTTCGTTACGCGCGTGGTGGGCTGGAAAGTCGAGGCCCGCTACAACGCGCTGTCCTATGAAGTGGGCTCGCACTGGAGCCGCGACCAGGAGATGCGCTCGGGCTCAACGGCCCAACTGCGCGAGTCCGTCGCCGCCGATCCCAAGCTCCACGTCATGATCGTGCACGGATGGAACGACCTCTCCTGCCCCTTCATGGGCTCCATCCTCACCGTCAACCAGATGCCGCTCATGGGCGACCACGGACGCGTCTCCGTCCATGAATTTCCCGGCGGCCACATGTTCTACACCCGCGAAGCCAGCCGCATAGCACTACGTAAAGACGTGATGGAGATGTTCAGCCAGCACTAAACTCTATCGATCGCAGGGCCATTTCTATCCTTGCTATGGCCCTCCGATCGATGGCTGCAACTCTTCACATATGAAGTGGCTTGGCATAGCCGTGATCGTGGTGTCGGCGGCGGTCTTCGTCTCCGCGGTCAC
>JBAVUB010000192.1:0-3024 GCA_049696575.1 Acidobacteriaceae bacterium
GTCTGCGGAGCACCGGGGTTCTGCTGCTCGGCAATCAGCTGCGGAGCCGGCGCAGCTGGCAACGTGGACTGCGCGGCCACAAGGCACTGGCAGAACAGCGCAACAGCCATCAGAGTCATCGTTCTTCTCATGCCTCGGCTCCCCGTTGCTCATTGTGTCTTTGTTCCCGCCGGGAGTGAATGGCGAGATAGACCGCGGGGACGAGGAACATCGTCACCACGACTGAGACGCCGAGGCCGCCGATGACGGCGCGAGCCAGCGGCGCATACTGCTCGCTGCCCGCTTCGGCGCCGATAGCCATCGGGATCATGCCCAGCAGCGTGGCCATGGAGGTCATGAGAATGGGGCGGAGACGCATCTTGCAGGCCTCGACCGTAGCGTCGAGCAGCGGCAGGCCCTGGCCGTGCAGGATGTTCGAGAAGTCCACAATCAGGATGCTGTTGGAGACGACGATGCCGGTCATCATGATGGTCCCCATCAGCGACATGATGTTCAGCGTGGCGCCGGTGAGCAGCAGCAGAAGCACAACGCCAACGATGCCAGGCGGGATGGCCATGAGGATGATGAAGGGATCGATGAAGGAGGTGAACTGCGCCATGAGCACGAGGTAGACAAGGACGACAGCCAGCAGCAGGCCGAAGCCGAAGTCGTGAAACGCCTCGTTCATGCTGACCACCGCGCCGTGGAGCATGATGCGCGTGTTGCGCTCGGTCCTGGTGTGCGCGATCAGGTCGCGGATGCGGGCGCCGGCGCCGCCCAGCGCCTCGGACTTGGTGGTGACGTAAATGTCGATCACGCGGCGGATCTGGTAGTGATCGACTTCCGTGGGCGTGTTGATGAAACGGAAGCCCGCCACGGAGCTCAGAGGTGTGTAGCCGGTGCGATGCGACCCGCTCCACATATCGGGCTGCAGATCGCCGGCGGAAAGCGCGACATCCAGCGGGCTGTAGCCAGGTGGATGCGTGCCGCGCAGAGGGATGCTCTGAAAGTCCTGCATGGACATGTTCTGGATCCAGCGATTGGCGTACTGCACGGTGACCATGTAGTTGTTGCCGCTGACCGGGTCGATCCAGTAGCTGGGCGCGACCATGCCATCGGAGGTCATGGCAGTGATCACGTTGTCGACGACGTCTTTGGCGGAGAGCCCGATCAGCGAGGCTTTCTCGCGGTCAATGTTGAGCTGGATCCCGGGGTAGTTGACGTCCTGGGGAATATACGTTGCGCTGACGTCCGGGAAGGTGCGGATTTTGGCGGCGAGTCGTTGGGCGAGATCATACGCGCCGTCGATGTCCATGGAGCTGACCTGCAGATCGATGGGGGCGGGCAGGCCCTGGTTGATGACTCCATCGATCAGGCCGCCGGCCTGAAAGTAAGTGGTGAGCTCCGGCATCTCCCGCGAAAGGCGTTCGCGCACGCGCTGCATGTATTCATAGCTGCCGATGGAGTGCCCTTCTTTAAGGCTGGTTTGCACGAAGGCGGTATCCATGGAGGCATTGGTGGTGAAGATGGCGGAAAGATCGGGATAGACGCCGATGTTGGAGACGATCATGTCCAGATCTTTCGGCTTCACTTCCTCGCGGATGATCTGCTCGACGCGGGCGATGTACTGATCGCTGACTTCGAGGCGAGTGCCCGAAGGCATGCGGACGTCGATGACGAACTGCCCTGGATCGGTGCGGGGGAAGTAGGCGCGGCCGAGGAAAGGAAAGGTGACGGCGAGGAGAACCAGGCAGGCCCCGAGTGTGCAGGCGGTGGTAAATCCAGGGCGCACGAGGGAGCGGCGCACGAGCCCTTCGTACCAGTTGACCATGCGCTGGAAATATTCGTTGAACTTGCGGACCACGAACTGGAGCCCGAAGCGGTGTTTGGATTTCGGTTCCTTCTGGTCGACCAGTTCGCCCTCCTCATCGCGCTCGTGGTGGCCGTGGTCGCGCAGAAACAGGGCGCAGAAGAGCGGGATCACAGTCATCGCGAACGCGTACGACGCGAACATCGAAAGCACGACGCCAAGGGCCAGAGGCGTGAATAAATACTTGCTGACCCCGGACAGCGAGACGACCGGCAGGAAGACGATGGAGGTGGTGACGGTGGCGGCCAGCACAGCGAGCGAGACTTCCGTGCCGCCTTTCTCGGCGGCAATGCGCGCCGGCTCGCCTAGCTCCATATAGCGGAAAATGTTTTCGAGAACGACGACGCCGTTGTCGATGAGCCGGGAAAAAGCAAGAGCGAGGCCGCCGAGGATCATGGTGTTGATCGTGCCGCCCAGCATGTTGGCCATGAGCATGCACGCCAGCGCCGACAGCGGAACCGACAGCATCACCGCCACCGTGGCGCGCGGACTGCCGAGGAAAAGCAGGATCATGATGCCGGTCAGCACCAGGCCGATGGTGGCTTCGTTCACCAGCTGCTTCAGCGCGAGCTTCACGAAGACGGACTGATCGAAGACGACCGCGGTTTTGAGCGACTCGGGGATGTCGACCAGATGCTTGATGGCTTCCTTCATGCCATCGACGATGGTGATGGTGTTGCTGTTGCCGCCCTGCTTAAAGACCGGAACGTAGACGGAATGCTGGCCGTTGATGCGGACGATGTTGTATTGCAGCGCCCCGGAGTCCACCGCGTGGCCGATGTCCGCGACCAGCACCGAGCCATT
Source organism: Acidobacteriaceae bacterium (assembly GCA_049696575.1). Lineage (GTDB taxonomy): Bacteria > Acidobacteriota > Terriglobia > Terriglobales > Acidobacteriaceae > Palsa-343. The sequence goes on from JBAVUB010000192.1 coordinate 2,654, forward strand.
TCCCACAGACTTGAGCGGCATCTGGTTCATGGCGTCGGCGCTGGGAAACTGGCTGTTGGCGTAAATGTTGAAGTCTTTGTTCCCAATGCGCACGTCGCCGGCGGGCAGGATCAGATTGGAGCTGTTCACCGCCTGGACAACGTCATTCAGGCTCAGGTTGTGAGCCTCCATCTTGAGTGGATCGACGTAGACCTGAATCTGGCGATACGTGCCGCCGTAAGGCTGCGGCACCGAAGCGCCCTGGACGTTGGAAATCTGATTGCGCACCTGGAACTGCGCCAGATCCTTGAGCTGCGTTTCGTTCAGGCCCTTGCCTTCGAGGGTGACGAGGCAAACGGGCTGGGTAGAAGCCGTGAGGCCGAGTACGACCG
>JBAVUB010000193.1:0-1579 GCA_049696575.1 Acidobacteriaceae bacterium
GTTCGGATTCTCTACTGCACGCGCTGCCGCGGGATGCTGATCGACATGGAAGTGTTTGCGGCCCTGGTGCAGACACTGCGATACGGGAGCGATGGCGGCCTTGCTCCGAAGGCAGCGGATCGCAGAGAGCTGGATCAGCGGCTGAACTGTCCGCATTGCCATCAGCCGATGGATACGCATTTCTACGCGGGACCGGGGAATGTGATTCTGTCGGACTGCGAGCGCTGCTCGCTCGACTGGCTGGATCATGGGAAGCTGCTGCGGATCGCGCATGCCCCCGACGCGCTGCGGGAAGAAGCCGAGGCGTAACTCCCGCTCGAAGCGGTTCAGGGATTTTGCTGCTGGCTCGCTTCGCTTCGCAAATCGTCGGCTCGGCGCAAGTAGATGCGGTAGCCAACCCCAGGTCGTGGGTGGGGCCACCAGTTCACGTCGCGCCCCGGTTCCATTTCCGAGTGAAGGTCGTAATTCTCCCCGAGCCAGGACTGAAAGACAGGCCAGGTGTCGAGCTTGCGGTAGCCGCCTGGGTCGGCAAAGCAATACTGGTCTGTAACTACAATGATCTTGGGCGGGGCTGCTTCCATCGCATAGAGAAAGCGGTTGCGCATTGCTGTGGTCACGGCGGACTGCGGCTGGTGAAAGAAATAGCAGTCGTAGAAAAACCCGGTGGCCTGCACGAGCCTCATGTTGTACAGAGTGCCGATGCATCCGCCGAAGGTATCCATGCACTGGATGTTTCCGGAGAGGCGCGCGCCGCCTAAGGAATCTAAGTCGGTGGTAAGTGAATGAGAAAAATCCTGATTCTTCCAGTCGTATCGGCTTGCGCGCACCACGGACTCGGGCGCTAGCACTCCCAGCGCATAGGCGAGGACCAGCGCCGCTACGATCCGTTGTGTGCCCCTGGCGCGAAGAGCGAGCGCGCCATCGATGCCGAGCGCGAGCATCAGGAAGGCTTCCGCTGGATAACGGTGGTAGGGGAAGCCCTTTCCCTGCAGGACAAACGAGGCGACACCAAAGGCGATGGAGAAAATGACGACGCTTTTTTCGAATTGGTTCCAGCGCCTGGCGATGAATGCCAGATAGATCCACGCCAGCGCCACGGGAAACCATGCCGATGGGATCGGATGTGCTAACAGGTAGATGACGGAAAGCCGGTCAACGCCGGCGTGATACGCGTCCAGACCCCGAGCTATAGCAATAAAAGCATCGACAGCATGGTAGTGATGAAGGAAAAGAAGCGTCAGCGTCAGGCTTGCCAGGTTGCCCAGGATGAACATCGACAGCTGACGCCACATCCGCGCGGGCCTTCTTCTCAGCGTGTACGCCTCCAACAGCAATACGCCGAGAACCCAGATCGCGGCGGTGGGCTTGATGAGGAGCGCTGCGCCGCCGGCAAGGCCGCCGACCAGGCTATAAATCCGGTGATCCCGGCGCAGCGCTTCGAAGACCCAGGCACAGGCCAGTAAGAGGAGCGCGGCCAGAATCAAATCCCGCTCGCCCGCCTGGTCTATACCGTCGCGCACGTGGATGGCGAACAGGATCGCCCCACCCGCCAGCCCAGCAGCCCACGCGTAAGGCCTGG
>JBAVUB010000194.1:0-4771 GCA_049696575.1 Acidobacteriaceae bacterium
TACAGGGTACAGCGTTCAGCTGGGAGCTGGGAGCTCTGGGTTGCCGATCAGGGTGAGTTGCCGGCGGAGAAGACTTTTTCGGTGAGTTGGGCGACGAGCTGCCAGGGGTCTTGCTGACCGTTGGCGATGCGGTTGGCGTGGAACTGGAGCACCGATGCGTCGAAGCCGTTGTTGCGGGCGCGGCGCATGAGTTCGGCGCGGAGCATGGCGTCGAGGCGGCGCTGCCAGTGCTGGGCGCGGCGGGCTTCGAGGCGTTTTTCCTGTCGCAGCCACTTTTCCATTTCGTCGATGGCGGCGGCGAGGGCGGGGACGCCTTCGCCGGTGGTGGCGATGGTGCGGAGGACGGGCGGCGTTCGTTCAGGATGGCTGGAGACCAGCGATTGGAGGCCGCGGATTTCCTGCTCGACGCGGTCGGCTCCTTCACGGTCGGATTTATTCACGACGAAGATGTCGGCGATTTCCATGACGCCGGCTTTGAGGCTCTGGACGTCGTCTCCCATGCCGGGAACGAGGACGACGAGGGTGATGTCGGCGAGGCGGGCGATCTCGACTTCATCCTGGCCGACGCCAACGGTTTCAATGAGGAGAACGTCTTTGCCGCTGGCTTCAAGGACGAGGGCGACGTCGGCGGTCGAGAGGGCGAGTCCGCCGAGCGAGCCACGGGTGGCCATGGAGCGGGCGTAGAAACCGGAGTCACTGTTGCGATCCTGGAAGCGAATGCGATCGCCGAGGATGGCGCCGCCGGTGAAGGGGCTGGTGGGGTCGACGGCGACGACGCCGATGGTTTTTCCGGAATCACGAAAAGAGCGGGCGAGGCGGTCGACGAGGGTGCTCTTGCCGGCGCCGGGCGAGCCAGTGATGCCGATGCGGAGGGCGCGGCCGGTGTGCGGGAAACAGGCGGAGAGCAGGGCGGCGGCTTCGGGTGCGTCGTTTTCGACCAGGGAGATGGCACGGGCGAGGGCGCGGGTGTCGCCGTGGCGGAGACGGTCGACGAGGCCCGTTACTTTTGAGTGAGGGGTACCTCCCCTCCCCCCCTTCTCGGGGGCTGGGTCGATGGACGGATTTGATTCCATTGGATCGGGCATTTTCGGCTGCGCGTTATTTATCTCATTCTTCAATGGTTGTGGCTTTCTATTTTGTTTTGTTATTGGTACGCACGGGCCACCCGTGAGTGCCGCGTAACTATATGAATTCAAAATACAACCTGTCGATCCATTTCATTACAAAATACTTCCGGGAGCCGGGAGCAGTGGACAGCGAAAGACGAGCTTAAGGGCGAGCCAACCAGAGCACTTCGTCCTGACGCAGAAAAGCCTGCCGGTTGGCAGGCTTTTTTCTTTTTTCCATCTAAGTTCAGAATACCAAACCTGGGGAATAAACTCGCCAAAAAAGATTGGGTAGTTTTTACAATTGGCGGTGCAGGGACAGGGGTTGCAAGCCAAGTTACGTCCGTAAGGCTTGACAGTTTTTCCACATTTGGCGCGAGGGCGCAAAACGGCCAGCCATTAGCCACCCGCTTCCAGCTTTCTGCTGGTGGTTTGCCGAAGCTGGGCGGGTGCGGGTGGTGTCCCGTATTGACCCAGGTACATTACCAAGGAGTTGGAGGCCGACATTCGGTTGTAGCGGGCGCACGGAAGCAGGCCTAAGCTTCTTGCTGTGGGGTGAACCTTGCGGGGAGGATATTTTTCGCAGGCTGTGAAGCGAGTCCCCTCAAACCAGCGACTTGATCAAGGCGTTCCTTCGAGCAGGCGGCATAAGACGGCCAGCTCCTGAAACGCAGCTTTCTGCCATCGATCTGCCAAAGCGAGGCAGGATGCGCATGGAATCCCATTTTGGTCCAGGTACATTACTAAGGAGTTGGAGGCCGGCATTCGGTTGTAGCGGGCGCACGGAAGCAGGCCTAAGCTTCTTGCTGTGGGGTGAACCTTGCGGGGAGAAGCGGGGGGCGTGGGGTGCTGGTGCCGTGCAGCTCCGTTTTGGTACCGGATACGGTACTAAGGCGTGGGAGGCCGGCATTCGGTTGTGGCGGGGAACGGGTCGGACATTTGGGGTGATTTATCCATTGTGGCTAGCGGTGGTTTTCTTCAACTTTGCGGTTATCGATGACAATGCAGTATGTCCCGCTCCAACTCTGTTGCCATCGCCAGCCCTCGATCGTGCCGGGGGCATTGAGTTCGATGTAAGCGGTCGCCAACTTTGCCGATAAAGGCTGGTTGCAATACGGGCATCGGGGAGACGCGCCGTTCTTAAAAGTTCCTCCACAATCGCAAAGCCGCAGATATGGCTCCCACCCGGTGCATATTTCCGGTTGCCATGATCATTTCGGAAGATTGGGAAGAGGACGATGCCACATCGAAAGGATGGCCCTTTTTCCGCACGAATCGCAATAGAGACAGGCGCAATCGCCGAAACCGCAATGTGTCAGCGAGTAGGCGAACTGTCGCCCGCAGTGTTCGCAGGCCCCGGAAGTGGTTTGGGGTCTCATTGCGGCAGGGGATAAGGATTATTGTCGCTCCGTCACAAGGCCAATGGCGCCTGAGCAAAAGGCGGGCGCTGCGCGCTATCCCATGTCTCAGAATCGAGAGGTGGGGCACCCGGATTTGTGGCTGGGAAAGAAAGCGCGAGGTCCTTCGTCGCTGTCCTCCTCCGGATGACAAACAGAAACAAACACCAAAGAAAAATGCAGGCGGAACTCAGGGGGTCGGGGGTAGAATCGCGGCATGAAAGGCAACACGAAAGTCATCGAGCAATTGAATAAGGCGCTGCGCGACGAACTCACGGCGATCAATCAGTATTTTCTGCATGCGGAGATGGCGGAGAACTGGGGCTACGACCGCTATGCGAAGTATATGAAGAAGCAATCGATCGACGAGATGCGGCATGCGGAAGTGCTGATGGAGCGGATCCTGTTTCTGGACGGAACGCCGAGCATGGAACCGCTGACGCTTTCGATCGGGCAGAGCGTGAAGGAAATGATCGGGTCGGATCTGAAGCTGGAGTTGGGGGCGGTGGCGTCGTACAACGAGTCGATCCGGATCTGCGTGGAGAACAAGGACAACGGGTCAAGGGACCTGTTTGTGAAGCTGCTGAAGGACGAGGAAGGACACGTCGACTGGCTGGAAGCGCAGCAGCACAAGATCGGGGAGATCGGGTATGAGCGGTACCTGATCACGCAGACTGAGGAAGAGGAGTAGGGCAAGGGATGGCGCGCCGGACACCGTTGTTTCATTCCACGGGCTAAGGGCAGTGGCTTTCTCCGTGGGCGCGGCATTCGATTGGGCGTGGTTCTCTTCTGTGTCGCGTTTTGCTCTGCTGGGTGGACGCAGGAGCCGGCGGTGCGCGAGGGCTATATCCTGGAACTGCCGGTGCGTCCTGGACGATTGCAAATGGAGGCTCCTCGATTCCCAATTGTCGAAGCATCGGCAAAACCGTCGGGTTCGGAATTTGGATTTCGTGGCAAGGATGACCAGGACGGAATCGATCTTCTCGCATTTCTGTTTGTATATCCGGAAGAAGCCCCGCTAACGGGCGAGAAGTGCCGCGACGCCATTCTCCGGCATGAGAGGGAGGAGAATCCTGGCCTGGCCCTTCAGTCGAAATCCAGCTTTCAAGCGAAGGAGGGTGCTGTCGGGGTCGCACAGTATTCCACCGACTCCGGACGCGGGAAGTGGTTTATGGTTCGCGCCTTTGCGGCGGCCGAGGACCTTTGCGCGGACATCGAATTCTCCAGCCAACATGAGATTTCCGAAGACACGCCTGTGGTGAAGGAGGCACTCGCTTCGGTGGTCTTCGAGCCGCAGGCGAAACAGGATTTTCAAGGTCTGTTCTCGTACGCCACGGTGCTTTTCCGGCATGAAATGCCCAAGCAGGCGGCAACAGTCTACGAGCAGGCGCTCGCAGTGCTGCCCGCCGACGACGTGAGCGGGAAGTGGCGGCGTGTAGCGACGGATCAGGCCGTGATGGCGTATGGGATGTCGGGCGATCGAGCCAAGGCTCGCGCGTTGGCCAATCGCGCGATTCGGGGCGACCCTGAATATCCGCTGAATTACTACAATCTGGCCTGTGCCGATGCGGAGGACGGGAATGCCGTCCAGGCAAAGATTCATCTGCAGGAAGCGTTTGACCGTCGCAAGAACACGTTGCCGGGAGAATCGCTGCCCGATCCGATGCAGGATGATTCTCTTCTGAAGCTGAAATCGGATTCGGCGTTTTGGAGCTTTGTGGAGAATTTGCAGAAGAATCGGTGAGGGCGAGAAACTGTCCCGGCTGATCGCGGGGCGTCGCGCTTTCCCCTATCTGCCAGTTGCGGACAGATAAGGGGCCCCCGGAGTTCCATATTGGTCCAGATGCATTACCAAGGAGTTGAAGGGCGGGATTTAGTTGTAAGCGGGGCGCATGGAGAGGCTTAAGCTTCTTGCTGTGGGGTGAACCTGGCCGGGCGCAGGTCTGTTTTTTTCCTTCAGGCTGTGAGGCCGAGTTTTCGCCTGGGCGCGGGGATCATCAGCATTGCGGCTGGGGCGCGGGCGGACGATGCAGCGTTTCCACCGGGTAACACTGCAAACATACTGCGCATCGCCTGCGCATCGCGCTCAACGGTGCAACGACCTTATCCGCGGGAGGGGTGGACCTTTAAGATTTCGCGGCCGATGACCATGCGCTGGATTTCGCTGGTGCCTTCGCCGATGGTGCAGAGTTTGACGTCGCGGTAGAACTTTTCGACGGGGTAATCCTTGATGAAGCCGTAGCCGCCGTGGAGCTGGACGGCTTCGTT
>JBAVUB010000195.1:0-11429 GCA_049696575.1 Acidobacteriaceae bacterium
GAGCGCGTGCTGGCCGAGGTCGCCAACGATCCTCATCTGAGCGCGACCGACCTCGATCGGCTGCGGAAAGAAATGAATACCGAAGGCATCCTCTTCGAGGTTCGCGTCCTGCTGTCAAAGACACCGGGCCGGCAGAGCGGCGCCGAACATGCAAAGGGAGCGACGATCTAATGAAAATCAAATTGCTCGTAGCTGTTGTTCTCGCGGCCATGTTTTCCGTGGCGCAGTGGTCTCTTTATGCCGAGGAGCCGCAACCCGCGCCGCCGGCCGTCGATTCCGGAGCCGCGGGCGACGATGCCAGTCTGTACGCCGACGGCACGAAGGCGATTAACGAGAGTCGCTGGCAGGACGCGGTAGGTCTCTTCGATAAAGTCGCGCAACAGCATGGAGAGCACGCCGAAGGCGCGCTCTACTGGAAGGCATATGCCGAAAATAAGGAAGGACAAGCGGCCAGCGCGTTGAGCACGTGCGGCGAACTCCGGCAACGCTATCCGAAGAGCCGGTGGATCGAGGAATGCGGCGCGCTGGAGATTGAGATTCGCGGCAAGAGTGGCGATCCCGTTGCTCCCCAGGCCGAATCGGACGAGAACCTGAAGCTGCTGGCGCTGAACGCGCTGATGCAGCAGGACCAGGCGCAGGCGATCCCGATCCTCCAGAAGATTCTCAGCGGCAATCAGTCGGAGGAGCTCAAGAGCCGGGCGCTGTTTGTCCTGGCGCAGAGCCAGTCGCCGGAAGCCCAGACGCTGATCGGTCAGATCGCGCATGGACAGCAAGGAGCGGCGCTGCAGATCAAGGCGATTCGCATGGTCGCGACAACCGGGGGCAAGCGCGCGGCCGACACGCTGGCGGATATCTATCTGCACAGCACTGACCCGGAAGTAAAACGAGTGGTGCTGCAGTCGTACATCATCACCGGTGACTCGGCGAGATTGCTTGCCGTGGCGCGCCAGGAAACAAACCCTGACCTGGTGCGCACAGCGGTTCATACGCTGGGCGCGATGGGCGCCGGCTCCGATCTGCTCACCCTGTATCGCGCCTCAAACAGCGAGGAAACCAAAGCCGACATCATCAACAGCTTCATCGCCAGCGGCCACAACGGCGTGGCGTCACTCAACGAGATCGCCGGCTCGGAACAGAATCCGGAACTGCGGCGCAAGGCCATTCGCAATCTGGGAATCGCCGGCGGAATGTCGGCGGCTCCAACCCTGGTCGCCGTCTATGAGAAGAATTCTGACGCGGAAACGAAGAAGGCTGCCGCGCAGGCGCTGTTCCTCGCCAACGATGCGCACGATCTGGTTGTGCTGGCGCGCGGGGAAAAAGACATGGAGATGAAGCAGTACCTGGTCCAGCAGCTCAGCCTGATGCACAGCAAGGAAGCAACGGATTACATGCTCGAGATCCTGAACAAATAACGAGGAGCCGTCCCCATGAAGCCAAACCTGTTCGCCGTTTTTCTTCTCGGCGCCTCTCTGCTGGCGGTGGCAGAGCAGCAGCCGAAGGTGGTCAACGCGCAGTTCAACTCTGAGCCGGTCGGCACAGGACTGTCCGCGACGGTGGACCGATTTCAGCATGCAAATGGACCACTCTGGCTGGGCTATGAAGTGCCTGCTCTTGCGGGGTCGCATTTTTCTGTCTGTTCGGGGAACTCCGAATCGTCGATGGACGATGGATGTTGTGGTGAATATCGATTAGAAGATTCCGATCACAGCTTCCAGTCCTCCGACGGAAACCCGCAGGCGGAGACGAACGTCGACGTGCTGCTGCGCATCGATCAGGGTGCCGTTACGAAGATTCGCTTTGTCGGGGCCGGATGCCGGCTCAACGCCGGCGGTCTGCCCTTCACCTGGCTGACGGGCGTGCAGCCCGACGACAGCGTTGCTTATCTCGGCAGCCTGGCTACGGTGGACACGTCTCGCCATGTCGCCGACGGGGCCCTCGCCGCGCTCGCCATGCACGAAACGCCGAAGGCTACTGCGGAGCTTGCTTCACTCGCTTCGTCGACTAACCCGCTCTGGCTACGGGACAAAGCGGCATTCTGGCTGGGCGCCGAGCGCGGTCACAATGGCCTTCTCGTCCTCGAAAAATTTGCCCAGACCGATACCGATCCTGAATTCCGCAAGAAGCTCACTTTCGACATTTCCACGAATCATGACCCCGCAGCGGTCGACGATTTGATCCGCATGGCCAAATCCGACAGCGATACGGCCGTGCGCGAGCAGGCGCTGTTCTGGGTAGGGCAGAAGGCCGGCGCAAAAGCGGTGGCCGCGCTGAAGGACGCCGTCGAGAACGATCCGGAAGTCGCGGTCAAACGGAAGGCAGTCTTTGCTCTCAGCCAGCTGCCAAAAGACGAAGCGGTGCCGGAGCTGATGCACGTGGCCGAGACGAATCGCGATCCGGCCGTTCGCCGCGAAGCGATTTTCTGGCTGGGCCAGACGCACGATCCGCGCGCCCTGCAGTATTTCGAGCAGATTCTGGCGCACTAGAACAGTGGCGCTGCAGCCAACCCTATTTCCCGATGCAGAAGCTGGAGAAAATCCGGTTCAGAATATCCTCGGCCGTCGTCTCTCCAGTGAGGCCGTCGAGTTGGCGCAGCGCGCCGTAGAGATCCAGCAGCAGCATCTCATGAGGAATCTTTTTCCCGACTGCTTCCCTCGCGGCACCCAGCGCCACCAGCGCTCCACTCACCGCCTCGAAGTGACGCAAGCTGGTGAGGATGCCGGACTCGCTCTCGCCCGCCGGATTCCGCACTAGCTCAACAAGTGCATCCCGCAGGGCCGGCATTCCTTCTCCAGTCAGCGCCGACGTCGTCACGGACAGGAGCGGCAGATCGGGTGGAACCTCGGCGCCCAGGCCACCATTCAACACGTTCAGATCGGACTTGTTGCGCACCACCAGCGCGCGCCGCCCCGCCAGCGACCCGATCAATTCCCCTTCGTCATCGCGCAGTGGAACCGACGCGTCAAGCACCACCATCACCACATCCGCATCGGCCAGCGTCTCGCGCGTTTTCCGGACGCCGATGGCCTCGGCCTCGTCCTTTGCCTCGCGCAGGCCCGCGGTATCCACCAACTCCACGGGGATACCTCCCAGCGACAGCCGATCCGTCACCAGGTCGCGCGTCGTCCCGGGCGCAGCGGTCACGATCGCCCGCTCCCGCTCCAGCAGCCGGTTAAACAGAGACGATTTCCCGACGTTGGGGCGCCCGACAATCGCCAGCCGTAGCCCCGCGTGCACCATCCTTCCATGCTCGAACGACCGCGCCAGCTCACCCAGCTCGCCGGCAATTGTATCGATGCGTGTGACAATTTCCTCGTCCGGCGTCACCTCCACGTCGTCCTCGGCGAAATCGATGCCCGCCTCCAGCAGTGCGATCAGCTCCACAAGCTTTTGTTTCGCCGGCTGGACGCGCCGTGAAAGCGCTCCGCCCATTTGTTCCGCCGCGATGCGCGCCTGGTACAGGGTCTGCGCCTCGATCAGGTCCCGCACCGCTTCTGCCTGCGTCAGATCCAGACGCCCGGCCAGAAATGCGCGCTCGGTGAACTCTCCAGGCCGCGCCAGACGCGCGCCTCTGCGCAGCGCGAGCCGCACCAGCATGTCCAGGATCACCGGCGATCCGTGCGCAGCAATCTCCACCAGATCTTCGCCCGTGTAGGAGTGGGGCCGGGCAAAATATGTAACCATCGCCTCATCTAATTTGGCCGCACTGTCAGGATCGACCACCTCTGCCAGATGCGCCCGCGCAGGCTCCAGAGCGCCGCCGGCCCGGATCAGGCCGCTCGCGATTTCGAGCGCATGCTGCCCCGAAAGCCGCACGATCCCGATCCCACCCCGCCCCGGTGGCGTGGAAATGGCGACGATCGTCTCCTGTGCGATCGATTCCCGTTCCGTTGTCTGTGGATGAGGCTGCACGTCGCCGGCTCCCTCGCCCTCGCGCCCCGCGGGGACTTTATTTGTCCCGCGAATGGTGAGTTAGCGACGCCGTCCGGAGAAGCGTTCCTGGCGGGGCCCGTCATCCCGATGCGCGTATCCCTTCGGATACGCCACCACGAACCGTCGCAGTCCCTCACCTGTCGACGCCGTCTCCAGATCAGGGTAAGCGCGAAACGCCAGGTGCAGCATGCGCCGTTCCCGCGAGCTCATGGGCGCGAAACTGTAGGGTTGCCCGGTGCGCTTCACGCGCTCCGCGGCGGTTTCGGCAGCCAGCTTCAGCTCACGCGCGCGCAGCGCCTTGAAATTCTCCGCGTCAAACGAGATTTTGTCGTGCTCCTCATTCTCGAGACGCAGCACTTTCGCCGCGACATGCTCGAGAGCGCGCAACAGTTCCCCACCGCGCTGGGTCAGCAGTCCAGCATCGGGTCCGGCGAGTTCGACGTAGATTTCCCTGGCTTCGAGGCCTGCCGGATCAGCAGCTCCAGGGCCGGCGGTGATGCGGAACTTCAAGCGCAACCCGCCCACATGGGTGAGCGTCTTCAGGAAATCTGCGATCTTTTGCGCGGCCTCGGAGTAATTGTCGATGGGCATTGAACCTGGATTGCTTACGCTATCCCGACTTATTAGATCACGTTAGGAAGTCCTGATCCACTATTCCGGTAGCAACGCAATTTAGTGGCGGGCGCTGATCGCTTTGACCGTTTTTCCTGCGCGTTTGGCCGCCCTTTTCGCCGCAATAGCGCGCATTTCGCGCCCCATGCTGGTGCGGTTCATCACCAACTGCTGCGCCACGCCCAGCAGGTTGCTGCCCGCCCAGTAAAGCGCCACTCCCGAGCCGATGTTCCACATCATCACGCCGAAGACCGCCGGCATCATGAAGGCCATCATGCGCTGCTGGCTCTGGTCCATGCCCGGCGACGGAGTAAAGAACTGCGACAGGAACATGGAGAGGATCACGAAGATGGGCAGCACGTGCAGCACATCCGGCGCCGACAAGTCCGGCAGCCACAACCAGTGCGCCTGGCGCAGCTCGATCGCATACATCAGCATCCGGTAAAACCCGAAGAGCAGCGGATACTGCAGCAGCATCGGCAGGCACCCGCCGAACATGTTCACGCCCTCTTTCTTCTGCAGGTCGAACATCTCCTTGTTCATGTCCTGCCGTCGCGGGTCGGTCGTCTTGTACTTCGAGTACTTTGCCTTGATGGCTTCGATCTGCGGCTGGATGCGCTGCATCTTCAGCGACGACTTCATCATCATGAAGCGCGTCGGCAGCATGGCCAGATTCAGGATCAGGGTGAGGACCAGAATCGCCCAGCCCCAGTTCGGGATGCCGTGCGTGACAAAAAAGCGCAGCACCAGCAGCATGGGCTTGGCGATCCACCCCCACCAGCCGAAGCTCACCACGTGTTCCAGGTTTTCGCCGCTCGCGGTGTGAACGGTCTCCAGCAGCCCGAGCAGCTTGGGCCCCACAAACAGCCGCGTTTGTAAATCGCCGCCGTTCGCGCCCACCGCCGTGCCCAGGATCGGCACCTGATCCACTGCGTTGGGATCCGGGTGCACAGGGTTCTTCGGCAGCCCCAGCGAATCGTGCAGCGTGACCAGGTTTGTGTCGGCCGGCGTCTCTGGCATAAAGATCGCCGCAAAATATAAATCGCTCACGCCCGCGTAATCGTAGGAACCGCGCAGCGTGTCGCCGCCGATTACCTTCTTGGCCGCGGTCTCATCCGCCTTCCCGTTTTCCGAGTACGCGAACGACGCGCCCGCATACTGCTGCAGCGTGGTCTGATCGCCCAGTCCCGATGGCCACGCCAGCAGCGCCGTCGCGGGAACGCCGTTCTGCGTCACCGAAACATCGGCGCCGATCACATAACTGGATTCATCAAAGTGGAAGGTCTTGTGAACGGTGAGCCCGCCGTACGAATAATCGAAACTCACGATGCCCGGGGCGGTCACGTTTCCAGTCGCCGACGGGACATACAGCACTGTATTCAGCCGATTCTTCAGGCCGGCGTCATACGCCCACAGCGACAACGGCAGTCCAAATTTAGCGGCGGCATCCGGATTGACGAGGTCGAGCGGCTGCTTCTGAGTGTCATCCTTATATTTCTTCAGCACCCACGACTTCACCGCCGCGCCGCGATTGGTGAAGGTGATGCGGTAGAGCTCGTTTTCGACGACCGTTTCGCTTTCACTGGAACCCTGAATGGCGGTCGCGCCCACAGCGGCGGCTTTTCCCGGACCCACCACCGCGGTCGACACTGCCCCGCTTCCCGCATCCGTCGTTGCGGGCGCAGTTGTCGTGGCATTCGTCGCGGCCTGCGTCTTTTGTTGTGCAGGTGCCGGCTGCTGCTGCGTCTTCTTCGGCCCAAAGACCTGGAACGCCACAACCATCAGGACAAACACGATCATGAAGCCGAACAGCGACTTCGAATCGCCGCCCATGCCACCCCCGCTGCCGCCACCCTGATTGGGATTTTGTATCTCTGCCAAGACTTCCGTTTCCTATCTGGAGAACTTAGTGGATGTGCCCAGCCTGAACGCTTGCCGCGGGGCCGCTGTGCTTTGCCGGCACGGGATCAAAACCCCCGCGGTGCAGCGGATGGCAACGCAGCAACCGGCCCACTGCCATCATCGTGCCCCGCAGCACGCCATGCTCTGCAATCGCAAACGCCGCATACTCTGAACACGTCGGCTGGAAGCGGCACGCGCCGGTCGTTCCCGCCACTGCATGCAGCACCGGCGAGACAACCCGCTTATAGAACGCAAGCAGCACTCTCACGCTCGTGTCTCTCAGCCTCGCAAACCGCTGTGTAGCGTTCGCACTCACCGCTTAGCCTCCGCGCCGTCCGCGACGCTCGCAAAAACCCGCGCAACCTCGCGCTCCAGCCGCGCAAATTCCATTTCCAGCACCGTCTTTCGAGGATGCAGCACCACATCCACGCGGGGCGGTAATGCGCCCAGATGCATCCGCACCGCCTCTCGCATACGCCGCCGAATGCGATTCCGTTCCACAGCGCCGCCCAACACGCGGCCCGCTGTCAGTCCCACGCGCGGCACCACGCCGGTTGGGTCTTCATTCGATCGTGCGCGAAAAAAGTAGCTCATCGATGGCGACGAATACCTTCGGCTCTCCTGATACACGCGTTGGTAATCCGCGTGTTTTCGCAGACGGGCGCTGCGCCAGTCGAATCTTGCCTCCGGCATCTCTCCATTCTTTCGCACTTTCGGGAGTGGCGGGCAGGTCATGATCGAAAATCCAGCCGCCTGAACGGAACGGGAAACCAAACGGGAAGACTCAGTCGCGATAACCCGCGCTCACTGAAACACGCTTGCGGCCCCGGGCGCGCCTCCGCGACAGCACTGCGGCGCCGCTCTTCGTCTTCATACGGCTGCGGAAGCCGTGTGTCTTCGAACGGCTGCGGCGGTTCGGCTGAAATGTGCGCTTCGGCATGGAAAATCTGGCTCCTGAAATTTTCGGATTCGGCCGGCCTGCGCGCTGTCTTTTCGTTGCCTCGGTCAGGCGCGCAACGCCTCTCGTCGGCCGCGCAACCCCTGAGACACTCGCCTCATCGCGGCAAGTTTTGAGTATATCGCATCGCTTTGCGGGTCGCAAAAACTGCGCCGCGTGCGCATTTTTCACCACCATCTGTGCAACTTTCGCGCAACGAAAATTTTCTCTGCGCAACTCGCTTCTCTTTGCCTTTTCCTGTGCTACCATCGGCAACGTTCACTTAAGATTTTTTCGACGCCTTGCGGTTGTCGGAAGAAGACCGAAGCTCCGATGCGTGACAGATCGGAGCCACTCCCGGCCACTACAGATCTGCTCCTGAAATCGCCCTGCATTCACATCCAGGGTTCACCTCGGGCTTTTCTGTATTTCGGTTTCGCGGCAGCCACCGGTCACTTCCTGCTTCCGGGCGTTTGCACAAGAGGATTGCGCATGTCTTTCGCCGTTACTTCTTCTGTCGTTCTCAATCCTTGGGTGCAAATCCTCGCCGCGCTCGAAAAAAAGGTCAATCGCCAGTCCTTCGATACCTGGCTGAAGCCCACACGCTACAGCTATGTCCGCGAACGCATGCTTTTTGTCCGCATTCCCACCCCCGAATTCCGCCACGTGGGCGATCGCTACGGCGACCTCATCCAGGAGGCGATCGAAAACCTCCGCCTGGAATTCGACGACGTCACCTTCATCACGCCTGACGAAGATCCGACTCTGCCGCGTGCTCGCGAGGACGGGGGTTTTGCGCCGTCTTCCTCAAACCAGGTGCCACCGCACGCAAATGGAGGCGCTCGTCCTCTTCACGGTGGCCCGCAGCAATCCCGCTTCGACTGGTCGACCGCCGCACAGCTCAATGCGCGCTACACCTTTGATGGATTCGTCTGCGGACCCGGCAATCAGTTCGCGCGCGCCGCCGCCATGGCCGTCGCCGAACAGCCCTCCAAAGCTTACAACCCGCTCTTCCTCTATGGCGGTGTGGGCATGGGCAAGACGCATCTCATGCACGCCATCGGTCATGAAATGAAACTGCGCCAGCCCGGCGCCTCCATTTCCTACGTCTCCGCGGAAAAGTTCACCAACGAGATGATCAGCTCCGTGCGCTACGACAAGATGACCAGCTTCCGCGACCGCTTCCGCACCGTAGATCTGCTGCTCATCGACGACATCCAGTTCCTCTCCCAGAAAGAGCGCACCCAGGAGGAGTTCTTCCACACCTTCAACGCGCTCCACGACAACATGAAGCAGATCGTCATCGCCTCAGACCGCCCGCCCCGCGAGCTGGCCGAGATCGAAGATCGGCTGCGCAGCCGTTTCGAGTGGGGATTGATCGCCGACATCCAGCCCCCCGACCTCGAAACCAAAGTCGCCATCCTGCAGAAGAAAGCCGAGAGCGAGCACGTCGTCCTGCCCATGGACGTCGCCCTCTTCATCGCGTCGAATGTCCGCACCAACGTCCGCGAGCTGGAGGGCGCGCTGGTGCGCCTCGTGGCCTGGTGCGGCCTCAATGGCGTCGAGATCGTATTGCCCACCGCACAGCAATGCCTGAAGCAGTTCATCGATACGCAGGTGCGCAAGATCACGATTGAGTCGATCCAGCGCGCGGTGGCCGAGCAGTTCGGCATGCGCGTCGCCGAGCTCAAGCAGAAGAACAACTCCCGCGCCGTCGTGGTGCCGCGCCAGATCGCCATGTATCTGGCCAAGCAGCTCACCGAGGCCTCGCTGCCGGAAATCGGCCGTCAGTTTGGCGGCAAGCATCACACCACCGTGATGCACTCCATCGGCAAAATCGACGAGCAGCGCCGCAACGACAAGAACCTCAACAGCACCCTGAATAAGCTGCAGGAAACCCTGAACGGCTAGGGAATCAGGAACGCGCCGGCGGCCCACCGATTCAGCTTGTCTTCCGGCTCTTCCAGTTTCGCGCTCCATGGAGAACCGCGAGGATCCGGAGCCGCTCTTCCCGGATTCTATAGACCAGAATGTACGGCGTACCCGGCACAGGGAATTCTCTCGTCCCAGGCTGAAGTCCGACGCGACCCATCATGGGAAAGGCCTTGAGCCGATTCACGGTTAGCTCGATCCGTTCGATCTGACGATTCGCGGCGGTGCGGTTGTCAATGGAAATGTACTCTCGGGCTTCCGAAAGCTGGCGCAGCGCGGGCCGCGTCCAGATAAGTTTCACAGTTTTCGCCAGCGGGCAAACTCCGCCTCGACTTCCTGGTCCGATGCGTAGTCGCCGCGCTCGTCAGCTTTGATTCCTTCTTCAATCCGAGCAAGGTGCACATCCTGCAGTTCGAGATATTGCTCGAGAGCTTCGCCGATCAACTGCGTACGATCGCGCCGCTGGCGCTTCGCCAGCGAGTCGAGGCGTTTAATCTGATTCTGCGGGGCTCGAAAGCTGATGCTGGCGGTGGCGGATGATCTCGGCATACTTGTAGTTTACCGTATCTTCCTGTAAGACAATCCGATTGGGCGCTGAAGAACCTCGAATCGCCTCACAGCCCCCTGAGCCCCGCCGCAACATAGATCTGCGACATCAGCGTAATATCCCGCAGCCCCTCCTCCCCCGGCGTCTTCGGTTCCCGACTCGACCATACGCACTCGGCCAGATGATCCGCCTGGCGTACGAAATCCCACGGATCCTTATCCGGCTCCGGTTCATCGATATCCTGCCCGCTGCCCAGATGCGCCGTCAGGTGCTTCCCCTGATACGGAAACGCCGGCTCCATGGCGATCCATCCCTTCGACCCGTGCACCTTAAAGAAGCCCCCGCCGCCGGTATCGCCGCCATACGTCGTGGTACAACTGGCCAAAATCCCCGACGGAAACTTCATCGTCCAGCCATCGTTCTCCTCGACCTCGTCGAACCGCCCATCGTGATCGATCGTCGACGCGTTCGCCTTGATCTCCCCCGGCTCCTCGCCGGTCAGATACCGGCACGCATTCAGCGAATAGATGCCGACGTCCATCAGCGGCCCGCCGCCAGCCATCTTCTTATTCAGCCGCCATTCGCCCGCCTGAATCGGAAATCCAAACGCGCTCTCGATCGCCTGCACCTGCCCGATTGCCCCCGACCGAATCAGATCGATGGCCTTCAGGTGCACCGGGTTGTATTGGCAGCGGTACGCGATCATCAGCTTCACGCGCGCCTTATGGCACGCCTCGACCATCGCCCTGCAATCGGCCACGCTCGTCGCCATCGGCTTCTCGCACAACACATGCTTGCCGGCTTTCGCCGCGCGGATCGTGTATTCCGCATGCATCGAGTTCGGCAGCGCGATATACACCGCGTCAATTTCCTTGTTCTGCCGAATCTCGTCGTAGTTGTCGTAGCTGTAAATCGAGGGCGACGGCACGTTGTACATCGCCGCCTGCTTCTCCGCCTTCTCGCGATGCCCACTCACCAGCGCCGTAATCTTTCCTGTCTTCGAAAGCTCCACCGCGGGCATAAAGTGGCCCATCGAGATGCGGCCGAGCCCCACGACGCACCAACGCAGCTTTCGCCCCGCGTTTTGGCCGTCCGCAGTCTGTACGCCAATCTTCGGCAATGCGCCGGCGAGCGCCGCCATCGCACTCAACCGGGAAAAGTCGCGGCGAGTCACCTTCATGGGCAAGTCCTCCGCGCCCATTGTAGGGCCTCATCCGAGCGCGAACGCAACTCACCAGCCGCGCGTACCTTCACCGCGTAATCAGAGTCGCCGGAACCTGTAACCTGTCTTACTCGTCCCGCAGCAGAATCGCCGGCTCCACACTCACAGCTCTGCGCGCCGGAACCGCTGCGGCCATCGTTCCGATCACCACCATCGCCGCAATCGCGCCAGCCAGCACCACAGGGTCATAGACCGTCGCCTCGTAAACAATGCTCGCCAGCACGCGGGTTCCCAGCGCGCCCAGCGCCAGTCCCGCCACCGACCCAATAGCGAGCAGCAGCACCGTCCTTCCCAGCGCAGCCCGCAGCACCTGCATGCGCTGCGCGCCCAGCGCCACGCGAATGCCC
>JBAVUB010000196.1:0-2100 GCA_049696575.1 Acidobacteriaceae bacterium
GGTGGTGACCAATCGCGACGGCGGCAGCGTAAGCGTAATCGACGCCGAGCGCCTGCGCGTGCGGACGGTGCTCAGCGGTTGTCCTCAGGCGTCGGACGCCGTGATCCTGCCCGATTCGTCGAAGGCCTTCGTGGCCTGCACCGGCGGACATCAGGTGATGGCCGTAGGGCTGGCGCGGCCGATCAGCCAGAATCCTGAAGATCGCACGGATCGGCTGCTGGCGTTTCTCGATGTGGGGCCGTCGCCGGTGCATCTGGCGCTGAAGCCCGATGGCGGCGAAATCTTTGTGTCGAATTTTGGCGGCGATACGATTTCCGAGATTGCAACCGGCGCGAACGAAGTGGGTGGCGCGTATGTGGTGGGCGCGAATCCGATGGGCGGCATCGTGAGCGCCGACAATTCGACGCTGTGGGTGAGCAACTACGGAGCGAACACGGTCGCCGCCTATTCGATCGACGACGGGGTGCTGATCAACGCGGGAATCGGCGTGGGCGATGGGCCCGGGCCGCTGGCGCTTTCTGACAATGGTTTTTTGCTGCTGGCCGTGGACAAGCTTTCGGGCGATGTGTCGGTCCTGCGAACCATCAGCTATACGCCGCACGGCGCGCCCATTACGGGATCGCTGTTCACGGTGTTGTCGGCAGGCAAGCACCCTAACGCAATTGCGGTGAAGAGCTTTCAGGTAAAGCCGGCAGCGGGTAGCTAGTAGCGGTAGCCCGGTGCTGGCGGCTATTTAGGAACGAGCCCGATCCTGGGCCTGCGCCACACCACCGCCAGCTCTTCGCGATCGAGAATCTTGCGCACCTGCAGGCGCGCATGGTTGGACCAGGGACCGACGGGATCGAGTTTTACGTAGGCAAGCCAGTGGCGCAGGGCGCGGCGGCGCTCGTTGCTCCGCTCGAGGGCGAGAGCCAGGTTGTAATGCGCGTCGGCGTATCCAGGCGAGAGCCGGATGGCCGCCTTGTACGCCTCGACCGCCTCGGGCAGCCGCTGCAGCTCGTCCAGCGCATTGCCCAGATCGAAGAACGCCAGCGCGTAGTCGGGGTTGGCGATGGTGGCGCGCCGGTAGAACTTCTCCGCCCGCTCGAACTGGCGCTGGTTATAAAGGATGGTGCCCAGGTTGATCGCAGCCGGCGCGTGCTCGCCGAGCGAGAGCGCTTCTTCGTAGAGAGCGACGGCTTCGGCGGCCTTGCCCTGCTCCTCGCTGCGCACGCCTTCGAAGAACAGGGCGTTGATCTTACTTTGGCGCTGCGTTTCGGAGACGGCGCCATCGTCCACAATCTCCAGCCGCGCGCCGCTGCCTTCGAAATCGAACTCGAACTGACCCGCAATGGGATCCATGGTCGTGCCGGAGTGGCGGAAGACCAGGCGCGGACCGTGCAGAGCGACGCTGGCTTCGAGCAGCGGGTTGGGAATTCCGGAGACCGCTTTCATCGCGCGCACGCCGGCGCGGATGCTGGAAACCGAAATGCGCAGGGCGCGCAGATCGCGAAGTTTTCTAAGCTGGACCAGATCCTGGAAGCCGTAATCGGAAGAGACAACGATGAGTCCGGCCCTCTCCCACGCACTTAATTGCCGGGAAGAGATGCGCAGTATGCGAAGTACATCCTGGCGGCTATATCGATTCACTCTGGCGTTTTTGCGAACACCGTTGTTCTCCACGATTATCCCAGGCTGCTAAGTGGGGAGCAAGGCCGCGCAATAAGAAATCAGTGGATAAGGAGGTACGAAACAGGTACGTATCACAGAGGGTTCATCGCAGCGCGATGATGCATTGCGACGCAGAGATCGGCAATGCAAACGCGAGTTATTTGCCGCTGGCTCCGGGAGCGGCGGGAGCAGCAGGCGCGGCTGTCGCCGAGGGAGCGGGGCGGATGAGCACGGCAGTCCGCGGAAAAGTGAACGTGCCGCCCGCGTCGTCGATGACGTTGATCTGGCAAATGTAGGTTCCGGGTTTCAGGCTGTCGAGAGGCACATCGAACTGGAACGCGACCGCGTCGCGCGTCGGCTCGTTGATTTGGGTCGCCTGGATCAACGGCGTCTCGAAGGCTTTCGCCGATCCGGAAAGAAACTCGATGCTGGTCATCACGCGGACTGGCG
>JBAVUB010000197.1:0-3721 GCA_049696575.1 Acidobacteriaceae bacterium
GTCCCGCCCACCGGCCGCCTCGGCCTCGGCCACGCCAGCTTCCACGCTCTCGCCACCGGCAAAAGCAACGGCGACGGCGGCTGGGGTCGCTTGCCCTTCGCCCAATATGTAACCGTCAGCCGCATCATTTGCCGCCCACTCAACGGCAACGACTACCGCAAGCCGCTCCTCGTCGAAGCCGACGGCGAAGTCCTCGGCGCCAGTTACACCGTCATCGGCGTCTCCGACAAAAAGCTCAAACTCCTCTGGCCGAACCGCAACGGCGCCTCCTGACCCCGCCTCCGTACCTCGCCCCCCCGCACCCCCAGAAAAGCCCACCGCGCCAGGTTCACCCCACAGCAAGCAGAAGACGCCCGCGGACATTCAATGATCAAGACGATGATTCCCGGTTCCCGCCCCGAAGTAACGCCTCCCCGACCCATTTTGGGAAAGTACCAATCCGGAATACGAGCTCAGAACGAAAAATGAAGGCTGCCCACGCTCGAGCCGCTAGTACGCGTTATAACGCAACGGAAACTGCGGCACGGCCGTGGCATCGAGCTGGAAGCAGTGCTGCCCGGCCGGGTGAACCCACTCGTCGACGCCCCCAGCTGACTCTGATTCCGCGCCTCCCTCGCTGCTTCGCGCGAAGTTCGCGCACAACTCATAGTGGCTTCCCTGCAGCGGATGGTACTGATACGGCCTGCGGGTAACGGGATCGTAGTAGGGTACCGAAAGCTGGTCCAACCCAGTCGGCAATGTCGAGCCGTGCGTTCTCCAATAGCCATCGATTTCGCTGCTGAGCCGGTAAAGCCCGGTCACCCGCTGGTCATCGGCACGCATCTGGCGCTGCCGAGCCGGCGCTCCCAGACTGCTGAAACCCAGAACGATCATTAGCGCCACAGCCGCAGAGGAGACGATAGCCATCAGCCGATCCCGCCGCGACCTCCCCTCTGTCTTTCTCAGGCCGCCAAAGTAGTAGAAGAAAACGCCGCCCGACAGGACCAGGACGACAAGAGCTTTCAGCAGGAAACGTGAGGTCAATTCACCGCGCAGCAAATAAGACAGCGCCGTGATCAGGTCGCCCATGAAAACACCGGCCGCAATCACCAGCGCCATGTACGTCAGCCAGCGCCGGATCGGAGACTCAAGCTTCTCCGGATGCGCAGCCACATCGGCGGCAACGGCGCGCGAGACCAGCAGAAAGAGCGGAAACGCCACGATGAGAGCCGCCAGCGAAGAGGTGATCGTGTACGTGTCGAAGCTCCGGGCGTACCCGGAGAACAGGGGATCGGCCAGCCAGTGATCGATGAGGGACGAAGCCAAAACCCCGAAGCCCACCGTCCATGTGGCAAGGGTCGAAAAAATCAGCAGATAGAAAAAGGCGTCCTTCGCCGATGCTCCTGAACCCGCTCGCCAGGGAATCTCCAGCCCGGCGACGCGCTCATAATGCTCCGCCAGAGCCTCGTAGATCTCCTTCTCGGTCCATCCTCGCGCCGCCAGCATTCCCACCAGCGACTCCTGCGGAATCCCCGCAGCCAAAGCCTTCTCAACCAATGCTGTGATTCTCGTATCCGCGCTCACGAAAGTGTTCTACACCCAACCCATGTCGTCCGCATCAAAAAAGCTGACGGTCCTGGTCGATCTCCGCAACGCCGATACTTCGCGAACAGCGGCCCGCGCCCCCGCAGCCGATCGGTCATAATCTCCGCATGAACATCCAGCGCGACCCAGGTTCGCGTCTCATCCTCGTCTGTCGCCTGCCCGGCTCCGGCAAAACCACCCACGCTTCCGTCCTCGAACAGCAGCTGAACGCCATTCGTTTTTCGGCCGACGACTGGATGATCGCACTCGGCATCGATATTTACGACGAATCACAACGGCAAAAAATCGAGAACCTGCAGGGGCAACTCGCGTCCAGGCTGCTCCATCTCGGCGTCACCGTCATTATCGAATGGGGCATCTGGGCTCGCTCCGAGCGCGATGTGTTGCGCCTCGAAGCACGCGCCGCCGGCGCCGCGGTTGAACTGCATTTCCTCACTGCCCCTGTCGAGATCCTCTTCGAAAGAATTCAAAGCAGAGCGATGGAGAATCCCCCCATCGCCCGAGATGCCCTCGAGCGCTGGAACCTCATCTTCCAACCACCCACTCCCGAAGAGATGGCCCTCTTCGATGCGGCGTACACACTCGAACCAGGATCGTGACCTCCGTACAGCCTCCTAATCGATCTCCCGCACCGTCCGATGCATCGCGGCCAGCAGCGTCACCAGCAGCACTGTCGCCCCCGCCACCGCGAACATCCCCTCAAGACTCACCGTGATGGCCACACCCGCAACGGCGAGCGAAATCGGCGTCAGCCCCAGCGACGAGAACATCAGCACGCTCATCACCCGGCCCATCATCGGGCGCTCCACCCGCTGCTGAAACCACGCGATCAGCTGCACGTTCAGGAAAGCCGCCGCGACGCTCATCAAACACAACAGTGCCCCCAATGAAGCCAACCGGTGCAGCAGCCCCATCGGCATCAGACACACCCCGATCACGGTCGCCACCAGCAGCAGCGTCCGCCCTCGCCGCCGATGCTTCACCAGCCCCGCCAGCAGCATCCCCACCAGACTCCCTGCCGCCAAACATGACATCAGCAGCCCCAGCGCCGACGGCGTCCCGAAGCTCTTCTTCGCAATCCACGCCAGCCCCAGCGATACCGGCCCCGCAATCGCAAAATTCAGAACCGCTACCACCAGCATCAGCGAGCGCAGCGCCACATCCGCCTTCACATAGCGCAGTCCGTCGAGGATCGACTGCAGCATGTTGCGCCGCCCCACCCCTGCTGCAGATCGTGGAGGATCCGGCAGCCGCCACAGCGCACCCAAAATAAACAAAAAACTTACAGCGTCGATAAAGAACGCCCACGCCGTCCCAAACGCCTTGATGAACAGCCCCGCGGGCCCCGGCGCAACCAGCGTCGTAATCTGGCCCGTCGACTGAAAGACGGACTGCGCCGCCGGCAACTGGTCCGCCTCCACCAGCGACGGCATAAACGTCTGCGCCGCCGGCGCGGCGAATGCATCCGCAATCCCAAAGCACAACGCCAGCACGTACAGTTCCCACAGGTGCAGCCCATGTGCCCACAGCAGCGCCGCCACTGCCGCCACCAGCACCGTTCGCGCCGAGGCCGCCAGCATCATGATTCGCCGCGGCGACACCCGATCCGTCACCGCTCCTCCCAGCAGCATCAGGCCCGCACGCGGAATCGCCCCCACCATGCCAATCGTTCCCAGTGCGATGCTCGATCCCGTCAGCCCCAGCACCAGCCACGGCATCGCCACGAAATAAAACTGATCGCCCGCACCGGAAATGGTGTTGCCAATCCAGAGCAGGCGGAACATCGGGTTGCGCAAGGGGTGTTTTCCCTTGGCAGGGATGGGAATGGGTGCGGCAGCCATAGCAGTTCGCTTCGGAGTCAGCGGTTCAGTGTTGTAAACGAGAATTTACATTTACAATTGAAAAATGTCAACCCCAACCCCAAAACCTGCGCAGGCCAGGTTCACCCCATAGCAAGAAGCTTGACTCCCCGCCCCCCGAACGTCCATGCAATTCAGCGCTGCATTTATGACGAACGTACTGCCCCGTTCCATTTTGAAAACCACAAACCCACCTCGACAGCACGACCAGCCCGGATCCCAAATGAATCGCCCCCCAATCCTCTGCTCCTCCCGTCCCGCCTCCCCCCGCATCTCTC
>JBAVUB010000198.1:0-2178 GCA_049696575.1 Acidobacteriaceae bacterium
CCCATCACGCCTGCGCCCGCCACGCCGCGTGGCCCGGAAGACGCCACGAATCTCCCGGGTACACGAACCCTTCCACCCGCTCCAGCCACAGGCACCGTCGTCGCTCCTGCCGCCGCACCCGCCGCTGCTGCCGGCGACAAGATCTCCATCGACGACTTCTCCAAAGTCGAGCTGCGCGTCGCTCAGGTCAAAGTCGCTGAGCGCGTCCCCAAAGCCGACAAGCTCCTCCGCCTCGAAGTCGACCTCGGCTACGAAACCCGCCAGATTCTGGCCGGAATTGCCGAGGCCTATACGCCCGAATCTCTCATCGGCCGCAAGGTGGTCATCGTCGCCAACCTGGCCCCACGCAAGCTGCGCGGGTACGAGTCGAACGGCATGATTGTCGCCGCCTCCGTTGAAGGCGGCAAACCCGTCCTCGCCGGCTTCCTCGAAGACGTGGAGATCGGCGCCCGGCTGAAGTGAGCAGTTCTCGAGTTCACGGGGATGCTATACTTGTATAGCGGAGGTCCTCATGCTGGCTATTCGACTGCCTGCCGATATTGAAAAGCGTCTCGACCGGCTCGCTAAACGCTCTGGGCGGACCAAGACCTGGTATGCTCGCGAGGCGATTCTTGCTCATCTCGAGGACCTCGAAGATGCCTACCTTGCCGAGAAGGCGCTGATCGCAATCCGCGAGGGCCGCAGCAGGACCTATACTCTCGAAGAGGTCGAACGCAGTCTTGGCCTGGACGATCATCTTCGCAGACCCGGCAAAAAAGAACCTCGCCAAAATGGACCGGCGCATCGCGCAGCGACTGACCGCATTTATGCGGGAACGGGTCGCCAAACTCGACGATCCGCGTAGCCTGGGCGAGCCCCTCACTGGCCCGGAACTCGGTCATCTTTGGCGATACCACGTCGGCGACTACCGCATCGTCTGCAATATCCAGGACAAGAAAGTAGTCGTCCTTGTTCTCCGCATTGGCCATCGGCGTGAGGTGTATCGATGATCGACTCGCACGCCCATCTCGACAGTCCTCGTTACGACGAGGACCGCGATGCCCTGCTCGAGCGCGCCTTCGCCGCGGACGTTCGCGAAATCCTCTCCATCGGCATCGGCGAAGGTCCCGATACGATGCAGCGCGCCCTCGAAATCGCGCGCGAATATGACGGTCGGCCTGGCTTCCCGAGAATCTGGGCGAGCGCTGGCGTCCATCCTCATGAAGCGCGGCTGGCTGACGACGCCGCTTATGCGAAACTCGACGGCCTGCTGCAGGAACCCGAAGTCCTCGCCTGCGGCGAGATCGGCCTCGACTACTTCTACGACCACTCGCCGCGCGACATCCAGAAGGCTGTCTTCAGCCGCCAGATGGAAATCGCCGCCGGACGAAAGAAGCCCATCATTATTCATTGCCGGCCTTCCGAGAACAGCAGCGATGCATGGGACGATACTCTGGACATGCTGCGATCGGAGTGGTCGCAGACCGGATTGGGTGGCATTCTGCACTGTTTTACCGGCGAAACTCGCCACGCCGAAGAGGCCATGAAGCTGGGATTCCTGATCTCCTTCGCCGGCAATATCACCTTCCCGAAAGCCCAGCCTATCCGCGACGTGGCAGCGGCGGTGCCTCTCGATCGCATTCTTATCGAGACCGATGCGCCTTTCCTCGCGCCTTTGCCCAACCGCGGCAAACGCAATGAGCCAGGCTGGGTAAAAGAAGTCGCGGTGAAAATCGCCGAAGTGCGCCGCATCGAACCGCAGGAAGTGGCCGCACACACAACGGAGAACTTCCGCGTGTTTTTCAGGACCGAAATTCCCGCCTGAACCCGTGTTTCGGGCCGGTAGCGGATAATGGAAGAGAACAGAGGCTTGGAGAATGGCAGCGGAGAACTCCTTCGATATCGTCAGCAAAGTGGACTTGCAGGAAGTGCGGAACGCCATCGATCAGGCGACCAAAGAAGTGCGCACGCGCTTCGATCTGAAGGACTCGAAGTCGGAAATCAACCTGGAAGGCGAAGACGCCATCCAGCTTGCTTCCGTGGATGAGTACAAACTGCAGGCTGTCGCAGAAATCCTGCGGCTGAAACTGGTGAAACGTGGCGTTTCGCTCAAGGCGCTCACCTTCGGTAAAGTGGAGCCAGCGGCTGGATCGAGTGTCCGCCAGAAGATCGACCTGCAACAGGGAATTGCTGGAGAGA
>JBAVUB010000199.1:0-10663 GCA_049696575.1 Acidobacteriaceae bacterium
GACGCACACTGCGCAACGAGTTCAGGATACGGGAATTCGGGGGTGGAAGTCAATTTTACGGGGCTTTACTACGGGGGATCGGTTGGGCGCGGAGGGTGGTATTGGGGTGCTCGATACCGTTTTGGGACGGGAATGGGCATCGGTACTGAGCCCCTGTGGGATTGGGTTGACTGTGGGCTCGGAGGGGGGTCACGCTTCTTGCTATGGGGTGAACCTGGCGGGTGGTTTGGTGGTTTCGGAGGTTTTGGAGGTTTTGGTGGTTTGGTAGTTTCGGAGGTTTTGGTGGGGCGGGAGGTTTTGGTGGTTTCGGCACGGGAATGGGCATCGATACCGAAGCCTCGGTCGCGACTCTGGCGTTGTTTAGGGTGCAGGCCGGAGCTTCGTGTTACGGCTCGTGGATGGCGGCAATGGGATCGATGCGCATTGCCCGCAGCGCTGGTAACGACGAGGCTGCGGCCGCCACGACTGCCAGCAACAAGGTGACGAGCGCGAAGGTGAGGGGGTCCGCCGGGCTGACTCCATAAAGCTGGGCGCTGATGAACCGGGTGAAGGCAACGGTGAGAACGAGGCCCAGAGCGATGCCAAGAGCGGCAAGGCGCAGGCCCTGGCGGAGAATGAGCCACAGCACATCGCGGCGACCGGCGCCAAGAGCCATGCGGATGCCGATTTCGTGGGTGCGCAGCTGGGTGCGGTAGGCGAGCACACCATAGATGCCCGAGGCGGCCAGCACCAGAGCCAGCAGCGCAAATGCCGAGGCGAAGGTGGACTCCATGATGGCGAAGGTGCTGGCGGATTGGGTGGTTTGATGGAGCGGCCGTACGTCGTAGACAAGCCAGCGGGGATCGATTTGGTGGATGGCCTCGACAACCATCGGCGCAGCGGCAGCAGGAGCGCCGGGCGTGCGCACCTGCAGGATGGTCTCCGGGCCGCCCTCCTGCAGGATCGAGTTGTAGATCATCGGCTCGGGCGTTTCGAAGACGTATAAATGTGCCGTATTCTTCGCCACGCCCACCACGGTGTAGAGGGTGTCCCACATGCGAAGTCTGCGGCCCAGCGGATCCTTGCCCGGCCAGTAATGGGCGGCGGCGGTCTGATCGACGATCATGACGGGCGGCCCCTTCGCATCATCCGTGTCGGTGAAGTCGCGGCCCTCGACAAGGGGAATCCCCATGGTTGCAAAATAGCCGGTAGAGACGTCGGCGCGGCCCACCTCACCGGATTCATGGGGCTGCGGCACATAGCCTTCGGGCCAGACGGCGGAGGTTTTGCGGCTCAGGCTCAGGGGCAGCCAGTCGGTCAGGGAGACTTGCGTGACTCCAGGCAGTTCCCGCGCGCGGGCCAGGATTTTCTTCTGGAACTGGCGGATCTCGTCGCGAGAATATCCGGTGTCCAATCCAATGGTGGCGGTCAACACATGGGTATCGTCGAAGCCGCGCCAGGCGTTGGCGGTATTGCGCAGCGTGCGAAGAAACAGACCGGCCGAGACCAATAAGGCGACAGACAGCGCAATCTGCACAACGACAAGCCCGCTGAGGACGTGGCGGTTATGCGATCCGGTGGAGAGATTGAGGGATTCCTGCCGGAGCACCTCGGCGGGGGTGATGTGGGAGGAACGCCAGGCGGGCAGCGCTCCGCAGAGTACGCCGGCGCCCACGGCGATGGCCAGGAGCACCAGCACAACGCCGGGGTCGACCGTGCCACTGACGGCGATGGGGTTGCCATTGGGGGGAATAAAGCGGCCCAGCATCCTCGACGTCCACAGGGTGAGCAGGAGGGCAAGGGCGGAACCGGCGAGGGAGACGAAGAGGCCCTCGAGGATCATCTGGCGCATGAGCACGGTGCGACCCGCACCCAGCGATTGGCGGATGGCAAGGTCGCGCGCTCGCGCGACAAAGCGCACCAGCATCAGCGTGGCGACATTGGCGCAGGTGAGCAGCAGCACCAGCGCCGCGAAAGCCAGCAGGACCGGCAGCGAGCTGGAAAAGTAGCCATTGCCGCCGAAGGGCGAGCGCCACAGCGGGTCGAGGGTGATGGTGTTGACGCCGAGATGTGCAGCGGGGTAGGTAGCAACCAGCCGCTGCATGATCGTCTGCAGGTTCTGGGTAGCGTCGCGCCGGCTCACTCCAGGGCGCAGGCGGCCCATCACGTTGAGCCAGGTATTTTCGCGATGCAGGACACTCCAGTCGTTGCTACCAGGCGCAGTGCCGGGGGCGATGGGCGCCCAGATGTCCTCGCGGATGGCGGGCATGCATCCGACGAAGCCTTGCGGCGCGACGCCGATGATGGTGAAGAGCTGATGCTGGATCTCGACGGATTTCCCGACAATAGCTGGGTCGCCTGCGAACCGGGTCTGCCAGAGCGAGTAGCCAAGGACGACGTAGGGCACGCCGCCGAGGCGCGCCTCTTCATCGACGCGGAAGAATCGGCCGAGAGCCGGCTGGATGCCCAGAACGTCGAAGTAGTTCCCGGTGACCTCGGCAGCGTAGATGCGCTGGGGCGTGTCGCCAGCGGTGATGGTTGCCCATTCATGGTGGTAGCCGAGGATGCCGCTGAAGGTGCGGTTGGCGTCACGCAGGTCGCGGTAATCGGGATACGAGAAGGGCGGCGACGGCGAGATGTTCCAGACGCCGCGCATGACAGTGACCAGGCGGCCGGTGTCGCGGGCGCCGGGTACGGGCCGCAGTATGGTGCCTTCGGTCCAGCTGAGAGCGGTGCTGGTGGCGCAGATGCCCAGGGCGAGCATCAGGATGGCGGTCGCCGTGAAGTAAGGGCTGCGGCCTAATTGCCGCAGGGCATAACGAATGTCGTGGGACAGACCGGCCATGGGGTCACCCGACGTTAGGTTATCCGAGACATAGGCGCAAGGCAGCCGAATGTCAGTGACCAGTGTCACGACAGAACGGTGAGAGGAGGTTTTGGCAGGCGCGGGGATCAGGTGGGCGGCTTGACTTTACAGGTCAGGATTAGAACTTCAGCCCTGCATTTGCCAAAGCTGTCTCGAGGGTGGGGAAAGCCGAAGGGCCGATGCCGTGCATTTTTTCGATCTCGGCGCGCGAATGGCGAGCGAGATCGGCCTCGGTGAAGATTCCGTTGTGGATCAGCGCTCGCTGGGCGGGTTTTGAGAGTTGGGCGAAGCAGGGCTTCAGCCGGGGGTCGATGGTTTCTTTGGTTTTTGTCATGAGGTTCGTCCTCGCCAGTCATGATCACAGGGGTGAATCGGAAAGACAAACTCAGCGCCGGGGTTGAAGCCCGGTCTTTTATGAGGAGGCTGCAGGCGTTCTCAAGTCTAGCTCCGGGGACTGGAGCCGGTTTGCCAGGGCAGAGGGACAGGAGTGCAGTGCCATTTTGGTCCGGAAACAGTACGAAGGAGTTGAAGCACGGCATTTTCTTATACGGGCAACAACGGTTTGAGATCAAGCTTCTTGCTATGGGGTGAACCTGGCGGGGTCGGCGGGTTGTTTTTGTGGAAGCGAGTGGAGGGGAAGAGTGTTGCGCAGGGCTGACGTCCGGTCTTTTGTAAGGAGGCTACGGCGGTTCTCAAGTCTCTCCAGCCGGGCTCTGATGTTTGGTGCCCATTTTGCCAAGACAAAGCGGCACGAGCGCAGTGCCATTTTGGTCCGGAAGCAGCACTAAGGAGTTGAAGTACGGCATTTTGTTATACGGGCGGCAACGGTTTGAGATCAAGCTTCTTGCTGTGGGGTGAACCTGGCCGGGTCGGCGGGCTTTTTTTCCCGCGGGCTGGGGTACCAATGGGACCCGGGCGGCGACGGGGACGGCCGTCGGCGAGGATGCGGCTCGACTGCGCTCAGAAGCTTGGCCCCCCCACCATCGGAATACGACCTAAGGCACTCCGGGGGCTCTGATCGGGGCACATTGTGGGGTGAACCTGGCCGGGTCGGCAGTTTTTTTCCCCGCAGGCTGGGGGTACCAATGGGCCCCGAACGGAGACGGGGACGGCCGCCGGGCGGGGGCGCGGCTCGACTCCGCTCAGAAGCCTGGCACCCCAACCGGGTACAACCTAAGGCACTCCAGGGGGTTCCAATCGGGGCACGCTGGGTTGTGCAGTTGGCGCGGGGGCGTCACACTATTGAGAGACAGCCTGTAGCCTGTAGCCGGTAGCCGGTCGATAAGGAGCCCGATGCGGGACACGATCATGACGATAGCGGAGCAGCGGGAGGCGTTTGGCGCCCCGGTGGCCGGATCGGTGTTGCTGCATGCCGGGCTGGTGGGCGCGATTACGCTGCTGATGTTCGCGAACGACCGCTTTCATCACAACCAATGGGGCGTGAACGGGCCGGAGGCGGCGATCCAGGCGAATCTGGTGGACTCGGCGCCGTCGATTCCTTTGCCGCAGATCGCGCCACCGACTCCGAACGTACTGGCAACGGATTTGCCCAGTCCGGCGCCGGCACCGCCGACGAAAGAGACGATTCCGATCACGCCGCCGGACGCGATCCCGCTGGCCTCGCACAAGCCGAAGCTGAAGCCGGTGGAGAAGCCGCAGCCGGCTTCGCCGCAGCATGCGCAGCCGCTGAACGAGCCGAATCGGGCGAACTTTGGAGAAGCGGCGCCGACGCAGCTGGCGCACGCGATGAACAATTCGCCGGTGCGCAACAATACGCCGGTGACGGTGGCGGGGGGCGATTTCGCGGCGCGGTTCCCGTGGTATGTGGACAAGATTACGAGGCTGGTGAGCCAGAACTGGTACACGTACCAGATCGATTCGAGCACGCACTACGGGAGCCAGGTGTCGGTGACGTTCACGATCGAGCGCGATGGGAGCGTCAGTTTCACCAGCATCACCCTGCCGCAGCCGAGCCCTTCGCCGTCGCTGAACAAGACGGCGCGGGAGGCGGTGCAGCGAGTGGGAAGTTTCGGCCCGTTGCCTGATCAGTACACAGGGAGAAGCGTATCGGTGGAGTACACTTTTACCTACGATCAGCCGTCGCATTAGGGGGCGTGCGGATCGTTTTTGATGTGTCGATTCATCGATTTCCCAACGGCGAGCCTCTGGCGAGAGGAAGGCGCTTCCCACGCACAAGCGCCCATGGCCGCCAGCCGCCGGGCCCGGCCAGAGTCAGCATCTGATAACCATCAAGGGAACGGAAAAAGCATGATCGTGAGTCTCCCCCGGCAATCTGCAGTGCTTCGAATTTCTCTTTTTATCGCGTTGATGGGCGTCTCGTTCTCGGGGCTGCGGGCCCAGGACTGGGTGCGGACCGGAACGAATCTGGGCGTTTCGAAGATTCGCATTGCGGCGGCGGATCTGAAAGCGGGAACGCCGGATGTGCAGACGAGCGGGCTGAAGTCCGCGTTCGACCAGACGCTGTATAACGACCTGCGCTACGCGGGGATCTTCGATGTGGTTTCGAAGAGCATGATCCCCAATGCGATGCCGGGGTCACCGCAGGAACTGAATGTGGCGCAATGGACGGCGGAGCCGGCGAATTCGGCGTACGTGGCTTTTGGGGCGATGTCGGCGGCCGGGGGGCATCTGACGGTGCAGGGATTTTTGTACGACACGCACAGCACGCAGAATCCGCAGGTGCTGGGCAAGCAGTATGGCGGCGAGGTGACGGCGGATTCGGCGCGGCAGATCGCGCATCGTTTTGCGGACGAGATTATCGAGCGGCTGGGCGGGGTTCCGGGGATCGCGGAAACGAAGATCTATTACGCTTCGGGGCAGGCGGGCGGGAACAAGGAAATCTGGGTGATGGATTACGACGGCATGAACGAGCGCCAGCTGACCCATCTGGGGACGATTTCGCTGTCGCCGCATGTTTCTCCGGACAATTCGCGGGTGGCATTCAGCTCGCTGGGGAAGACGGGGTGGTCGATCCGGATGTACTCACTGGATTTGGGGCGGCTGACGGCGTTTCCGGCGTGGGGAGGGACGACGCTGTCGCCGGCGTGGTCGAGCGACGGGACGAAGCTGGCGTTTTCGTCCGATCGGAGCGGCGACCCGGAGATTTACGTGAGCGACGCGGGGGGATCAGCAGCGCGGCGGCTGACGGCGTTTCGCGGACCGGATGTCTCGCCGGTATGGAATCCGAAGACGAACGCGCAACTGGCGTGGGTGAGCGGACGGACGAAGCTGCCGCAGATCTACATTATGGATTCAGACGGCGCGAACATCACGCGGATGACCGACGGCGGGTATGCGACGTCGCCGTCGTGGTCGCCGAGCGGGCAGTTTCTGGCGTTTGCGTGGAACCGCAGCTATGGGCCGGGAGCTCCGGGTGGGGAAGACATTTATGTGATGGACATCGCGAGCAAGCGGTGGACGCAGCTGACGCACGATTCCGGGGCGAACGATTTTCCGTCCTGGTCGCCGGACAGCCGGCACATAGTTTTTCAGCGGGAACAGAACGGACGGACAGAGATCTGGATGATGCTGGCCGACGGCACGGATCAGCAGCAGCTAACCCACGGTGGGGGCAGTAATACGATGCCTAACTGGAGCTGGAAATGAGTGGTTGAAGTTCTTGCGGGCCGGAATATCTGACCTGCTTTGCCCTGGATAACCCCGAGAAACGCTCCTTAAAGGAGGAGAGAGACGTGGAATATTCGAAGAGAAAGTCGCTGATTGTGGCCGCAAGTCTCGCGGCTTTGCTGACCGTAGCGGGATGCCACAAGAAGAATCCGGCGCCACCGCCGCCTCCGGCACCACCGGAAACCGCTCCAGCGCCGATGGCGACAATCACGGCTAATCCGAGCACGATTACGCCGGGCGGGAGCTCGGTACTGACGTGGAAGACCACGGACGCGACGAATGTATCGATCGTGGGCCTGGGACAGGTGGCGTCCTCGGGAACGCAGACGGTGCAGCCGACGCAGACCACGAGCTATCACCTGATCGCGCAGGGGGACGGCGGAAACGCCGACGCGACGGCGACGGTGACCGTGGCTACAGCCGCTCCGCCGTCGGCTCCGATTACGGAGTCGGGCATCGATGAGAATGCCTTTGAAGCGGCGGTCAAGCCGGTGTTCTTCGATTACGACAGCTACGACATTCGCCCGGATGCGACTACGACGATCTCGGCCGATGCCAACTTCCTGAACCAGCATCCCGAGCTGAAGGTGGTGATTGGGGGATACTGCGATGAGCGTGGGTCGACGGAGTACAACCTGGCGCTGGGCGAGAATCGGGCGAATGCGGCCAAACAGGCGCTGGTGACGGCAGGCATCAGCCCGGACCGGCTGCGCACGGTGAGCTACGGCAAGGAGAAGCAGTTCTGCACGGACCACACGGAAGCGTGCTGGCAGCAGAACCGGCGGGGGCAGTTCACGCTGGATCAGTGAGACAGGGAGTAGGGAATAGGCAGTAGAGTGCAGGTCTCGGATTGCGGTGACTGCGCCACGGTCCGGGAGCTGCCCAAAACAGGGAACCGGGGAGCGAGCCCCAGGTTATTTGCCTGCCGCGGCTTGTGCGTGGCGAGTCCCGCCGGATGGCCGTGTTCGCGGCTCACGTCCTGTCATAATGAAGGGAGCGCTTCCAGCGCTACATCGGGATGGTTTTTATGCGAAAGATAGTGGCTTCGCTTTCGACTCTTTTCCTGTTCGTTCTTTTATGCGCGGCTCGGCCGGCACACGCTGTGTCAAAAGAGATGGTGCAGCTGCAGACGCAGGTGCAACAGCTGCAGGATGCGCTGCAGCATCTGCAGGAGACGCAGGATCAGCAAATGAGCGTGATGCAGCACGTGGTGCAGCAGATCTCGGACAGCGTCACGCACATCAGCTCGACGATGACCACGCTGCAGCAGCAGGTGCAGACGCAGAACGAGTCGGGGGGCGGGAAGATCGACCAGGTCTCCGGGCAGATGCAGGGGATCAACGATTCGGTGGACGCACTGCGGACGCGGATCGACAAGCTGAGCGCACAGGTGGCGGCGGTGCAGTCGGAACTGCAGAATGTCGCGACGCAGGCGGCGGTGCAGCAGCAGGGAGGGCAGCCGGGACAACCGGGCGCCGACCCGAACCAGGCTCCGCAGCAACAACAGCCGCAGCAGCAGGCGCCGCCGGTGAACGATTTGTACCAGGGCGCTCTGCGCGATTACAACTCAGCGCGCTACGATCTGGCGGCGGGCGAATTCGGCGACGTGCTGAAGTATTATCCGCAGGACGATCTGGCGGGGAATGCGCAGTTCTACCTGGGGGAAATCGCTTATCGGCAGGGAAAGTACGCGGACGCGATCAAGGCGTATGGGGTAGTGCTGCAGCAGTTCGCGGGCAACTCGAAAGCACCCGCGGCGCAGTTGCGCAAGGGCGAGGCGGAGCTCTCGCTGGACCAGCGGGACAACGGCATTCGCGATCTGCGCGAGCTGATCGCGCGCTATCCGCAGACGCCGGAAGCCTCGCAGGCACGGAGCCGGCTGAACGGGATGGGCATTCGCCCCACGGCGTCGAAACCGACGGCCTATCACGAATAGGCGCTACGTTGAACAGAACCTCCGAAGCGAGTCGAGGAGAATTTTTTTTGCTGACGGACGTCTTCGCATAGTGCTGGTACTGCACAGTGCCAGGACTGCAGGCGATGAAAGACTTTTTTTCCTTGACAGGTGCGACGCGCGGAGTTAATCCGCGTGCAAGCAGCGTGAAATGGGCTTTTCACGAAGCGTTGACAAAGAGCAGAGTCAATCGCACAATCGGATTTCAGCTTGATTCCGTCGTCTCCTCCGAGACTCGCCGCTGGGATCCACGCGCACCGTTCGGCAACAGCCTCGACGATTGGCATCCTGCGAAACAACAACGGCTCACGATACTCTCAGAAGCCGCGGGAAAGGTTTGTTGCATTGAAAGCGCTGCTTGAAACCGACTTCCGCAACCTCACACTGGTGGCCCGCGGCAAGGTCCGCGACATTTACTCGCTGGGCGAGTATCTGCTGATGGTGGCGACGGATCGGATTTCGGCTTTCGATCATGTTTTGGCGACGGGAATCCCTGGGAAGGGGATGATTCTGACGCAGCTTTCGCTGTTCTGGTTCGATCTGCTGCGCGAGATCGTGCCGAACCACGTGGTGGCTTCCAACGTAAAGGAATATCCGGAGGAAGTCTGGAAATACCGGAAGGATCTGAAGGACCGGTCGATGCTGGTGACGCGGGCGCAGATGTATCCGATCGAATGCGTGGTGCGCGGATACCTGGCGGGGTCGGGATGGAAAGATTACGTGGCGACGGGGATGGTGTGCGGGGTGAAAATCGAGCCGGGATTGCGGGAGTGTGACCGGCTGAGCCGTCCGATTTTCACGCCGGCGACGAAGAGCTTCCGCGGAACGCACGACGAGAACATCACGTTCGATCAGATGGCGACTTTAGTAGGGGGTGAGGCAGCGGAAAAGCTGCGCGACATCAGCCTGAGCCTCTACAATCGGGCGGCGGAGCACGCGGAAAGCCGTGGCATTCTGCTGGCGGACACGAAATTCGAATTTGGATCGACGCCGATGGGAGTGGTGCTGGCCGACGAGGTGCTGACGCCGGATTCGTCGCGATTCTGGGTGCGGGACCTGTATTCGCCGGGCCGGTCACAGCAATCTTTCGACAAACAGTACGTTCGGGACTATCTGGAGAGCATTCACTGGAATAAACTGGCACCTGCACCAGCCCTCCCCGAAAATGTAGTGAACCGCACGCAGCAGAAATATCTGGATGCGTACCGTCTGCTTTCGGGCAGGCCGTTGGCGGTGTAAGTGGAGATTGGAATGGCCATCGTCGACTGGGTAATCCTGATAGTCTTGATTCTTTCTGTAGTGTCGGCGGCGAAGGCAGGTTTGATTCTGGAGGTATTCACGCTGGCGGGGCTGGTGCTGGGATTGCTGGTGGCGAGCTGGGATTACAAGAAGCTAACGCCATGGATGGGGCAGTGGATTCATTCGCCGTCGTGGAATCAGGCGCTGTCGTTCATCGTGATGGCGATTGGGGTGATGATTGTGGCCGGCATCACGGGAAGGATCGTGCGCTGGTCGGTAAAATCGGTTGGGCTGGGATGGGCGGATCGGATGGCCGGTGCGGCGTTCGGTCTGTTGAAAGGGTGTGCGCTGGTGACGATCGCGGTGATGGTGATTGCCGCGTTCTGGCCGAGCGCCACGTGGTTCCGGCAGTCGCGCTTCGCTCCGGGGTTCCTGGCGATGGCGCGGCATGCCGCGGATGTGGCTCCTGCCGAACTGGGAGATCGGATCAGGAGCGGTGTGATTGTCCTGCGTAAGGCTCAGCCCGAGTGGCTCAGGCCGGCTGCATGAATCGGGTTGCTGTGAAACATTGGAAGATTGCCCCGGCGAGACCGGGATCGGGAAAGAGGTTCCTGTGAAACGCGAGCTGGACAACCTTGTCACCCAGATGCACGCAGGCGGCATCACCTACGACGAAGCCGTGCGCGAATTCAAGAGGCGGTTCATCCTCGAGGTCCTGTCCGGTCACAGGGGCAACCAGTGCAAGGCGTCGAAGGAGCTGGGCGTGCACCGTAACACGCTGAGCCGGATTCTGGCGGAACTGAACATCGATCCCGCGCAGGTCCGCACCGGGCTGCGCCGGCCGCCGCGCAGCGAGCGTGGGGTCTACGACGCGAGCAAGCAGCGCGGGGAGCGCGCCTGAATCCAGCAGGGATTTACGATTTGAGATGAGAGGTTCGGCGCGCGGCGCGTGCACGGTTCCCTGCCCACCCTATACC
>JBAVUB010000200.1:0-3097 GCA_049696575.1 Acidobacteriaceae bacterium
GTCTGTCGATCTCCACCAACGGCTCGGGTCCGACCCCGGAAAACTTCGACCCTGTGCTGACTGGCACGGTTGAGATCAATCACGCGGTTCAGCCTCAGTCCAGCCCCATCTTTTCCGGCGGCCTGCCTTCGATCAACCAGAACACCAATACCTATAACTTCAGCCTGAATAAAGGCTTCATCACCGGCACCAATATGCTGGTGGCCTTCGACAATACCCGCACCACCACCGACAATCTCTTTAGTTTTTTCAGCCCGGCTCTGCAATCCAGCTTCAATTTCGCCCTCACCCAGCATCTTCTGCAGGGCTTTGGAACAGGCGTGAACGGCCGTTTCATCGTGCAGGCGAAAAACGACCGCCGCATCGCCGACTCCGTCTTCCGGCAGCAGCTGCTCTACACCATCAATCAGGTGGAGAACATCTACTGGGGCCTGGTCAGTGCCTATGAAGACGTGCAGTCCAAGCAGCACGCCCTCGACCAGTCCACCAGCCTCGAGAAGGACGACGAAAAGCAGCTCCAGATCGGCAGCATGGCCCCTCTCGACGTCGTCAACGCGAAGAGCCAGATGTCCAGCGATCAACAGGCTCTCATCGCTTCGCAGAACACGCTCGAATACCAGCAGCTCGTGATGAAGCAGGCCATTGCGCGCAATCTCGATGATCCGGCCCTGGCCAACGCTCCCATCGTCCCCACCGATCGCGTCAACCTTGCCGAGACTCCCGAGGAGCGCATGTCAGCGGACGATCTGGTGCGTGAGGCGGACGCCAACCGTCCCGACGTCGAACAAGCGATTCTCACTCTCAGAATCGATGAGCTCACGCTGAAAGGAGTCAAGAACGGCCTTCTGCCCACCCTCGATGTCGAGGCCTTTTACGGCGCCAGCGGATTGGGAGGCGCGGTCAGCCCGAACTGCCCCAAAGCCCTCGCCTCCTTTGGCCTTCCCCCTTCAGACTGCACCCTCCTGGGCAACACCGGCTACGGCACCGTGCTCAATAATCTCGTGAACAGCAGCGGGCCGAACAAGGGTATCGAATTCACCATGAATATCCCTATCCGCAATCGCCCGGCCCAGGCTGCCGAAGAGCGTTCGCAGATCGAGTATCGCAAGGCGCAAATGGTGCTCCAGCAGCTCTACATTCAGATCCGCATGAATGTCATCAGCCAGCAGTACGCGCTCACGAACGATCGCGCCGCGGTTAACTCCGCCATCTCCAACCACGACTACAACCAGCAGAGTCTCGACGCCGAGGTTAAAAAGCTGCACCTCGGCGCATCCACCACCGCCAATGTGCTGGTGCAGCAGAAGGGCCTCGCCGCCGCTGACGCGCAGCTCATCGCCGCGCGTGCGCGCTACGCCACGGACCGCGCCGCGTTCGAGGAAACCCTCGCCAGCACTCTCGACCGCTATGGCATTTCCATCGTCGACGCGGCTACCGGCCAGGTCCACACCGCTCCGGTCATTCCCGGCCTCGAACCCGCGCAGGCCGGCCCGGAAGTCACGCCGCCCACCCAGCAGCAGCAGCTCCAGAAACAGGAGCAGCAGCAAACCCAGCCGCAGCCGCAGTCAACACCGCAGCGCTAGACGGTTTTTCATTGATAGAAAGGCCCGCCGCATCGTGCAGCGGGCCTTTTCTGACTCCGAATTTAAGTCCACTTTTGCTCAGGCTGCCGCCCGAACGGCCCGCCACTCCCTGATAGAATCAAAAGAATCCAGTACTCGGAGTCTCCATGCAGGCAATCCTTGCGCTCGAAGACGGGCGCATCTTCAGGGGCGACGGCTACGGCGCCCAGGGCGAATGCCGCGGAGAAGTCGTTTTCAATACATCGCTGACCGGTTATCAGGAAATCTTCACCGATCCCTCCTACGCCGGCCAGATTGTCGTCCTCACCAATCCCCAGATCGGCAACTACGGCACGAACTCCGCCGACAACGAAGCCGCCAAGCCCTACATCGAAGGCCTCGTCACCCGCGAGTTTTCGCCGATCAGTTCCAACTGGCGCTCACAGCAAGTCGCGGACGAGTATCTCGAGCGCTTCCACGTCCCGGTCATCTCTGAAATCGACACCCGCGCTCTCGTGCGCCATCTGCGCACCCACGGTGTCATGCGCGGCGTTATCTCGACCACCGAGTCCAATCCCGACGTGCTCGTAGAAAAGGCTCGCTCTATCCGCAAAATGGATGGCACCGACCTCGCCAGCGTCGTCTCGACCAAAGACCGCTACGAGTGGGACCACGACGGCCCGGACCCGTTGCGCCCGAACGAACCGCCGGTCGCGCGCCACGATCTCCACGTTGTCGCCTACGATTACGGCATCAAGAAAAACATTCTGCGCATGCTCAACGCCGAAGGCTGCCGCGTCACCGTCGTCCCCGCGCAGACTTCCGCCGAAGACGTGCTCGCGCTCAAGCCCGACGGCGTCTTCCTCTCGAACGGCCCCGGCGATCCCGAGCCCGTCACCTACGCCCAGGACAGCGTTCGCAAGCTTGCCGGACGCACGCCCATCTTCGGCATTTGTCTCGGCCATCAACTCATCGGCCTCGCGCTCGGCGGCAAGACCTACAAGCTCAAGTTCGGCCATCACGGCGGCAACCACCCGGTCAAGCGCAACGACACCGGCAAGGTCGAGATTACCTGCCACAATCACAACTTCGCCGTCGATCCCGACTCGCTCAACCCTGCCGAAGTTGAACTGACCCATGTCGACCTCAACGACAACACGCTTGAAGGCCTGCGCCACCGCACTCTGCCGCTCTTCAGCGTGCAGTACCACCCCGAAGCCAGCCCCGGCCCCCACGATTCGCACTACCTCTTCAAAGATTTCCGCAAAATGATGGAGGAGTGGAAGGGATGACCCCGTTTTTCCAGAAGATTTTTGCCGAACGGCGGGATTCATCTCCCGCCATTTTTATGAAACCCAGATACTGAAAGCAGCAGACAGAAATGCCACGCCGCAACGACATTACCAACATCCTCGTGATCGGCTCCGGCCCGATCGTCATCGGCCAGTCCGCCGAGTTCGACTACTCCGGCACCCAGGCCTGCAAGGCCCTCAAGGCCGAAGGCTACGAAGTCGTCCTCGTCAATTCGAACCCGG
>JBAVUB010000201.1:0-1688 GCA_049696575.1 Acidobacteriaceae bacterium
GGAGACGACGGCGCAGGCTGCGTCGCGCGCGCAAGCTGCGGTTGCCGATGCGAGCGATGCGTTCCGGGGGATCATTCTTTTTACGGTGAAGGAAAAGGAGAAGGAGCTGCCGCCGGTGCCGCTGGAGCGGGATCCGCTGCGGACCGGGAAGGCGAAGCCGCTGGTGATTCCATTTGACGGGGCGTACTGGTATTTTCAGGCGCCGCAGCGGGACCCAGGACTGCATCCGCATCTGGCGCACGGCGACCCGGTGGCGGTGAATATTTATTCGACAGGCTGGGTGCCGCTGGCGATGCAGGCACACCAGACGCTGGAGAGGCCGGTGGAACTGGCCTCGTGTGGCGCGTTGCGGGTGACGGTGCGGAACGGAGACAATCGGCGCGGGAGTGTGGATCTGGGCGTGCTGCTGACGGATTCGACGCTGCCGGGCAAGCCGACCGTGTACCTGGGGATGAAGCCGATCGTGTCGACGGAGGAAGGGCACTTCACGCTCAAGGTGAATCCGGTGGATGAGGATGTGCAGTTTGCGATTCCGGCGCACGCGGGAATGAGGAAGTTCGACGAGATTACGGTCTATTTCTTTCCGGCTGAACAGCGGTCGACGCTGGGGGCGCGGATGGGGATTGAGCAATTTGAGCTGATGCCGCGGTAGGGACAGGGCTCCGGGCTCAGGGCACCGGGCTCACCATCGCTGAGTTTGGTGGGTCGGGGTTACGAACGTACCGGGGCGTGGCGTTGACAACGGTGGACGTCTATCCATTTTCTAGACTATAGTCTATTTTGTGGACAGGCATACAGGATCGCTGCAGACGCGGAGGCGGCAACAGACGCGCGGGGAGATTATTCGCGCGGCGTTTGAGCTGTTTGGGCGGCAGGGGTACGAAAACGTCTCGATGGACAGCGTGGCGGCGGCGGCCGGAGTGTCGCGGGCGACGCTGTTCAACTACTTCCCGCAAAAAGAGCTGATCCTGCGCGAGATTGCGGCGGCGCGGGTGGAGAAGCTGAAGAGCATCCTGGCGGAGTTTGGCGTGAGCGGAAAGGCTCCGACTTTCGAGACCATTGTGGAGATGATCCTGCGGCTGTGCGAGGAGAATGCGCGGATCGCGGGGCATTCGAAGAAGCTGCTGATCGAAGTTGTTTTCCGGCAGGCGTCACAGGGTGTGCTGCTGGTGGCTCGCGAGGAAGCGGTGCGGGCTCTGGCGGCGTCGATGGCGCGCTTTCTGCGACGGAAAAAGCAGGCGAGGCTGGTAGCGGAGACGGTGTTCGCGGTATACATCG
The DNA here is from genome assembly GCA_049696575.1 of Acidobacteriaceae bacterium. Lineage (GTDB taxonomy): Bacteria > Acidobacteriota > Terriglobia > Terriglobales > Acidobacteriaceae > Palsa-343. Next base: position 1,279 of record JBAVUB010000201.1, read on the forward strand.
CGACGATGCTGGAGTGGCTGATGCGGGAGGGAGTTCCCCAGAAATGGCTGATGGAGACGATGCGGGAGCGGCTGCTGGTGCTGCGGGAAGGAGTGGCATGAAGCGGCGATTGATTCTGGGCGGCGTGATTGCGGCAGTTGTGATTGCAGGAATCTGGATCGGTTTTGCGTGGGCGGGTTGGAGGACCCGGCTGGATTATTCGGGGACGGTGGAGACACGGGAGATTCAGATCGGATCGAAGATCGGCGGCCGGGTGACGGAGGTGGGCGTCGAGGAGGGCCAGCAAGTGAAGGCGGGCGCGACGCTGGTGCGATTCGAGTGCGATGAGCTGAAGGCGCAGCGCGTACAGGCGCAGGCGGCGGTGGAGCAGGCGCAGGCGGATGTGGACAAGATGGTGCGCGGGAATCGGC